>CAZQGK010000073.1:0-4460 GCA_964592945.1 uncultured Candidatus Saccharibacteria bacterium | reverse complement strand
TTTGAACGGAGAGATAGTTACCGACGAAGAAAGAGTACTCGCAGCCGGCGATTTCTTCAACGAGGTAGCGCTCTTGAAACGAGGCAAAAAGCATGTGTGTGTCCTCGTGTTGAAGTAATCCACAGCGATCTATATTGAAAATTTAAGCGAAGCGGGTATAGTACCCGCTTCGTGCACGGAGATGTGGCGTAAAGTGCCGCGCGCGATGCCCTTGCTTGTTCCAACACAACCTCGAACCTATGTGGCCAAGGAGGCCGTGAATGTCGGCGACCAAAGAATACGACAAAACACCCGTTTCGTACTGCCAAGCGCCGCGTTGTTGTCGGCGCTTCAAAGCCGGAACGGGAATGATGGTTCCGATGACCTGCGAAGGCGGGTCTAAGAAGGAAGTCTGGGTGTGCAGCGATCCGTGCGCCCGGATTGCCGCGCAACAATAGGGACAGCCACTCGAGAGCTGTTCCGTCTATCACCGGCCGGCGCCCACGCGGGGCGCCGGCCGACTTTTTTATACGTCCGCAATCCTGTACAGTATCCCGATATGAGTAAGTTTAAGCTCAAAGCGGCCTACAAGCCCGCCGGGGACCAACCGGAGGCTATTTCCGCGCTCGTGAGAGGCCTAAAGGCAGGGGAGCGCGACCAGACGCTGCTCGGTGTGACTGGCTCTGGCAAGACATTCACCATCGCCAATGTTATTGAGAAAGTACAGCGGCCGACACTCGTCATCGCTCACAACAAGACTCTTGCGGCGCAGCTTGCCGCCGAGTACCGCGATTTCTTTCCGGATGCCGCCGTGCATTATTTCGTTTCCTACTACGATTACTACCAGCCCGAGGCGTACATGCCGGTCACCGATACCTACATTGAAAAAGAGGCGATGATAAACGAGGACATCGAACGCCTCCGCCACGCGGCCACACAGGCGCTCCTCACGCGAAAAGACGTCATCGTCGTCGCATCCGTTTCCTGCATTTACGGTTTAGGCAGCCCTATCGAATACCAGAAAGTGAACCTCAAGATCACAAAAGGCGAGCCGATGACGCGCGCTACGCTCACGCGTAAGCTCGTCTCCATCTATTTCGAGCGCACGGCGGGCGAGCTCTCACCCGGCACTTTCCGCGCGCTCGGTGCTACCGTCGAGATCATGCCCGCGAGTGAGCGTGTGATTTACCGCGTGGACCTCACGGGCGGAAAAATCGCGAAAATCGAGGAGGTGGATGCGATGACGCGTAAGCTGGGGGCCAAGCACGATGCAATGTTCATTTTTCCCGCGCGCCAGTACGTAACGCCGAAGGACGTGCAGGAAGCGGCGCTTGCCGATATCGAGCTGGAACTTGCGGAACAGCTCAAGAAATTCAGTGCGGAAGGGAAGATACTCGAAGCTGAGCGTCTCAAACGGCGTACGCGGCAGGACATCGGCATGATACGTGAATTCGGATTTTGTAACGGCATCGAGAATTATTCGCGCCACTTCGACAGACGCAAACCCGGCGAGCCGCCTTACACGTTGCTCTCGTACTTTCCAAAGGACTTCCTTACCGTCATCGATGAATCGCACGTGACCGTCTCACAAATAGGTGGCATGTATGCGGGCGACAGAGCCCGCAAAGATACGCTCGTCGAGCACGGTTTCCGGCTTCCGAGCGCAGTCGACAATCGCCCCCTCAACTTTGCCGAATTTCAGGAGCGGACAGGACAGACTATCTACACCTCCGCCACACCCGGCAAATTCGAACTGGAGCATGGCGGCGAGCCAGTGTCCCAAGTCATCCGCCCGACGGGCCTCGTCGACCCGCAGATCGTGGTGCGCCCTATCGTCAGCGGCGTCGGGTATGAGGGGCAGGTCAAAGACTTTATCGCCGAGGCCGAGGCGGTGACGAAAAGCGGCGCGCGTTCCATGGTGACGGTGCTTACCAAAAAGATGGCGGAAGACCTGACCCAATTCCTCGTCGAGAAGAAAATAAAGGCACGTTATGTGCACAGTGATGTAAAGACCATCGACCGCATCGAGATCCTTACTGATTTCCGGAAAGGCAAATTCGATGTGCTCGTCGGCGTGAACTTGCTGCGTGAAGGGCTTGATCTTCCCGAAGTCGAGCTTGTTGCCATCCTCGATGCCGATAAAGAAGGATTCTTGCGTAGCGACACATCGCTTATCCAGACCATCGGCCGTGCGGCGCGCAATGTGCGCGGCCGCGTCATCCTCTACGCCGATGTGATGACGGGTTCCTTGGAGCGCGCGATAGGCGAGACCAACCGTCGCCGCAGGGTACAGGAGGAATACAACAAAAAGCATCACATCACACCGAAGACCATCGAAAAACGCATCCACGATATCGTGGCCGACATAGAGCGGAGTCGTTCACGTGTCGTGAGCGAACTTGCGGAAATGGACAAAGCGGCGTACGGAGGTGACATCGGGAAGCTCATCAAAGACAAACGCAACCAGATGCATGAAGCAGCTGATAAGCTTGATTTCGAAACGGCGGCTCTACTGCGGGATGAAATACGCACTCTTGAGCAGAAACATTCGCGTTGAGCGTGGTAGGCTATGGTAATGCCAATCCATTTTAATCCGGCTGATGTGCAAGCGGTCGGCATCGGCCTTGCCGCATTCCTCGCGACCGTGCTCGGGCTGTTCATTTTCTTGAGTGCACGGGACAAACCGTTGGGTCGGCCCATGTGGGTGACGCTTGCCGCCTGCGCGGTGTGGGCGTGGTTCGGCTTTCTCTACCACACCGTTCCAGACATCTCTCTGGCTCGCGAGATGCGGGTTATTTCTGTCATGGGCATCGTGTGGATTTCTATGACGCAAATACATTTTGTCGTCACGTATCTCGGCGAGCGTGTCCAAATCAATCGCATAACGACTACCATACGTTCTCTCATTCTTGCCTGCGGCACGATCCTCAGTGTCATTTTGTGCGCGGATTTGTTCGGAAGCAGGCTCATCGTGGGCGACCTTGTCCTTCCTCCGAGCTTGGTTCTTGCGCCCAACGCGGGACCCCTCATGGGCGTACTCATTGCGTACTATACCGTCTCGACTGCACTTTCGGGCGCCCTGCTCGCATGGCGTGCGCGGGCGGGCACTGATGAAGTAGACCGACGTCAGGCGCTGATACTTTTCATCAGCATGACGATTGGGCTCACGCTCGGCGGCACGCGATTCACGCCGTGGTACGGATTTGATTTCTATCCACTCATAGGCAGCATCGGGTTCCCTATGTTCGTTTTTGCGGCATTCTACTCCATCAAGCAATACCACCTGCTCAATCTGCAAGTCGCCGCGGCGCAGCTCTTGGTTTTCGCATTGTGGGCCTTCACCTTTTTCCGTGCGCTCTTGAATGAGTCGTTGTTCGAAGCGCTGCCAGACATCGGACTCTTCATCGCCGTCTTGGTACTCGGCGTATTCCTGCTGCGCAGCATCATTAAGGAAGGTAAGGCACAGCGTGAACTCGCCATGCTGACCATTGACCGGGTAAAATCCGAATTTGTCACGATAGCGGCTCACCAACTCCGTACACCTCTTTCAGCGGTCCGCTGGAGCCTGGACCTTCTTCTGACAGACTCGACCCCGCTTACGAAAGAGCAGCGCGACATTGCACAGAAAGGGAGTCGTGCGGCCGGCAACATGGTAATGCTCGTGAACGATCTGCTTAACGTGTCACGTATCGATGACAGTACATTTGGCTACAACATCGAGCTGGGTGACCTGCGCGATGCGGCGCGGGTATCCGTAGCCGCCTTGGAGGATGCGGCGCGCAACCGTGGCGTCACCCTCACACTTCATGTACCGGAATCGGCCGTCCCGGTGAATTTCGACAGAGGAAAGCTTGCCATCGCACTCGAAAACATCATCGACAACGCAATAAAGTACACACCCGAGGGCGGTTCGATACAGATGACCGTACAACCTCTCAAGGATGCAGTGTCGGTCAGCGTCTCGGATACCGGCATCGGTATCTCTAGAGAGGACCAACCACGTCTGTTCGAGAAATTCTTCCGCGGCAAGGATGCCGCCCGCATGTTCACCGACGGCTCCGGCCTGGGATTGTTCATCTCCAAGACGATAGTCGAAGGTCACGGCGGCAAACTCGCCGTTGCATCGGAACAAGGTAAAGGGACGCTCGTCACGCTCACTCTGCCAATGCAGCGTTCTTTATGAATCTTCGCGAAAACGTTGCACTCGCGCCGCTTACGACCTTTGAAATAGGCGGCCCTGCGAAATATCTCGTCGACGTGCGCAGTGAGAGCGAAATCCGCGAGGCGCTCGCGTGGGCGAAAGATAAAGGCGTGCCGTTCGTCATTCTCGGGGGCGGAAGCAACGTTTTGGTACCTGATAGCGGGCTCGACGCGCTTACCATTCGACTTCGCGGTGATTTGTATTCTTGTAACTCCGGGGCCGTTGACTCATGGGCGGGGACGGATCTGCTAAAGACCATCCAGGCCATGGGGATGCAGGG
>CAZQGK010000072.1:0-4487 GCA_964592945.1 uncultured Candidatus Saccharibacteria bacterium | reverse complement strand
AATGGTGATACTGTCGAAATCCTCGTTGAGATGACAAATCCCGGTGAATGGATGGCACATTGCCATATCGCCGAGCACTTGGAGGCAAGTATGATGTTTGGCTTCAAGGTAAAATAAGGTACATGGAGAGGGACAAAGTTCACAGAGGTAGGGGGTGCAGTCTAGAGTGCAAAGGGATTTCTTCCGCCCCGTACCTCAAAGTGAAGATGGTTTCCCGTTGATTTACCGGTGTTACCTACGTATCCGATCACATCGCCTTGAGAGACTGAACCCGATGAAATTGCTCGCGCGCTCATGTGGGAGTACACGGTTTGCGTACCATTGTTGTGCTTAATTACAACGTAATTGCCATATCCTCCGTTCCAGCCATCCCTTGAAATAAGAACTTTCCCATCTGCGGCTGCATAGATAGGTGTGCCGGCGGGGGCGGCCACGTCAGCGCCGTTGTATCCATGAATGCCCTGGCTTAATCTCCCTCCAGGCAATGGATTAGCGAAGAAGCCCCCTGCAGTGAATGGTACGGTCTTACCACTGGGTTTAGATACAGAGGATGTGCTTGGTCTGTTAGCAATTTTTTTGGCTGGTGCTTGTAGCTCGCCACCAGGAATAATGAGGTCTTTCCCGACCACAAGGGTGGCATCGGCATCTAACTTATTAAACGATGCTATCTCACTCGGAACGGCATCATATCTTTTTGCGAGCGAAGAGAGCGTGTCGCCGCTCTTTACGGTGTGCTTGATGCCTGACACCGGTAGGATGATGAGTGTCGTGCCGGGGCGTATGCCGTTGGCGCTAGTAAGATCATTTGCCCAAAGTAGAGTCTTAGTAGATACACCAAATGACTCAGCAATTTCTGAAAGCGTGTCCCCGTCTTTGACTACGTATTCGATTATTTCACCTCCTCCTGTTGATACGTTTGTGTCACTGCTATTGTGCTCATGTAATTCATCTTTCGTACTGTTTAGACCTACGTTTCCGACCAATGCAGAGTCGCTCACTACCAGCGTTTCGTTTTGCCTTGTGTCAGGATGAGGATCGATGTTAGTGACAGCTTTCAGTAGGTCAATAGATGAACCGTTCGACATGGTTCGTACATCGGTGTTTTGGGCGTGCGCTGAAGGGAAGGCGATTGTCCGCTCTGTCCAAAAGGGGAACGAGACAGAGCTGAGAGCAAAAAAAGAAACACAGATCCCAGATCCGTACAATACTCTCCAGAATATGTTTCGGTCTTTACGTCTTGTTGACGGACCGGGAAGATTTTTGAAATGTAATATAAGTGTTGACGGGCGTCTCAGTCAGTCTTCCAAATACAAAATGGCTTATTAAAGCCACTCTTTCATACAGCCGTAGCAGGTACTGAATAAGTATAAATGACGTACGGATGAACGCAACCATTGATCTTCAGTGTTTTTGCGTGTGATGAAAAGGATCAATATATAGCATTGTTTTCCTGCAATGTTTATCCCCACCGCCTTTTGATGTTCCCCCATTGGGGGTAATTACAGTCGAGTAACCTTCTAATGTGAATATTTATGCACACTTCGTCACTTTGACAAATAGGGTATAGGGGTATATACTAATGGCGTAACCTAATGAAATATCTTGCAACATTACTATTAATAATGAGTTTTGCCGGAATAGGCATTTTTGGCTTTGCGCTTGTCGAGCATAACATGCAGAGTCCAAACAATGATTGCGTTGCTTCGGCCATAGACGGGACAGTCTGCCCCACGAGCATTATGAGTATGACCTTGCATCACATCTCTGCTGTGCAAGCGCTTACTACAACATCTGTACCGCCGATTGGAAGCCTATTTTTACTCGCATCTCTGCTTCTGATCTGTGTTTCGATATTCCTATTCTATAAAAATTTACTGCTTCCAAAACCTGAGTTTTTGCCACAGCGTCTGCGGGACCTGACACTTCATTCTCTCTATAGTAAACAAAGAATTACCTCTTGGCTCTCACTATTTGAACTCAGCCCAGCTTCATAGTACCAGCACGCATTGAAGGCACAGCCTTCTTTCGTGCTGGAGAAATATCCTTTTGCGAGGGTATTTTTATTAATCCAGTGATTAACTATGAAAAAAATTATATGGAAGCGCTTGTAGGGACCTCGCTGATCGCAGCTTTTGTTGCTGGAGTCGCCGCACTCTTCGCCCCATGCTGCATCACCGTGTTGCTCCCGTCTTATCTCGGCAACATCTTCAGAGAAAAATACAAAATCTTCTTCATGACCTTTGTGTTTTTCCTCGGAGTTGCCACCGTGTTCCTGCCGATTGGACTTGGAGCCTCGTTCCTAGCTCAGGCATTCAGTCAGTACCACAATCAGATCTTCAGTGTAGGTGGAATCTTCTTGATTATCCTTGGCAGCACCATGCTTCTGGGTAAAAAGTTTTCTACCCCGACCTCTGTGCGCGATGGGATGAAGCGTCACGTATCGTCGATCTATGTACTCGGTATCTTCTCTGCTATTGCGACCACCTGCTGCGCCCCGGTATTGGCCGGCGTGCTCACACTCTCGGTAGCAAGTGGCACGGTTATGTGGGGCATGCTGTATACCCTTGCGTATGTCATCGGTATGACCCTACCGCTCTTCATCATCGCGGCCTTTCTCGACAAAGCGAACCTGACCGAACGGTTCACAAACGCGAAGAAGACTGTGGCAATGAGCATCGGCGGATTCAGTTGGAAGATTACCGTTTCAGAGCTGATCTCTGGGCTCGTGTTCTTGTTGATGGGTAGTTACATCACGTACCTGGCCTTCAGTAACAAATTATTTGTGCATTCAGATTATCAACTCGAGATGAATCTCTGGAATGCGAAGTTCCTAGGCTTCATTAATGGCTTCGCAGGTTTTGTTCCTGAGTACATCTGGGCGTTCCTACTCATTGGCATCATCGCCTATGTAACGCGCGTGTTCATTATCCAATCTAAAAATAAAAAATATGAGCAAGAATAATAACGAAAACAGTTCGCTGTCTACAATCACCATTGTCGTCCTCGTCGTCGTGGTGCTCACGATGGGGTATTTCTTAGTGCAGACTTCTCCACAGAACTCAAATCAAGCTGTCGCCAGCCCAAACGGAGATGGTATGCACGGTGGAGCCACCGTCGCTCCAGACAGTAATGCCCTCACAGCGCTGATCGGTAAGCCGATGCCCGACCTCCAACTAACTGACAAAGATGGTAAGACCTATACGGCAGCAGACTTCAAGGGCAAGGATACGGTGCTCTTCTTCAACGAGGGCCTCATGTGCTATCCGGCCTGCTGGAACCAGATGGCAGCCTTCGGCTCGGACGCGCGGTTTAATAGCGAGCAAGTCCAGGCCATATCGGTGGTCACCGACTCTGCAAAGGATTGGCAAACCGCAATAGCGAAAATGCCGCAACTCGCCAAAGCGACAACGATGTTTGACACCGGCGCGAAAGCCTCTTCGCAGTTGGGCATACTAGCAATGCCGTCGTCGATGCACCGTGGATCACTCCCCGGACACACCTACATAGTCATCGACAAAGAGGGCGTCGTGAGGTATGTCTTTGACGACCCCAATATGGCAATCGCCAACGATATGCTCTTTGGCAAGATCGGTGAATTGAAATAACCTCGCACACCATGAACACACAACCAACACTAGAAGAGTTGATCAATAAGGTTGAGACGCTCAAAGCAAGTGGCACTCTCGATCTCTCGATGGAGGAGGACTTGAGTATCGCCGTCATGAACCTGATCAGTTTGGAGGAACATTTCTACTTTACCGCCGAGAAGACGGGAGACACTGGGTACTTCGATCTGCTTGCCCAGACACGAGAGATCAGGAAACAGCTCTTAGCAAAAATGATCGACGTGCACGAGGGTGAGACGTGGTGTATCGCCAAGCATCTACTCGCCGCGACCATGCGAATGATCGAGGTTGGTACCAAGCTGCAATCGTCAGGTAAGAAAGAAGAGTCGCAAGACATGTTCAAAAAGGCTTACGAAGTATACTCACTCTTCTGGGCCTTACGCCTGAAATTGATTTCTGTTGCAGGCGTCAAAAAGATTGACACCAAAGCTCCAATGACCACCGAAGACGTTATCAGCAAGCTAGTCGATTGTTGTAAAGAATAACCCATGGAAACAAATGCACCAAAAAGTACACTGGAAGACGTCGTTCGTGAATATTCAACGCCGCTTAGTATCCTCGCCGCCGGAGCACTCATTGCCATGACTATGTATTACGGCCCATCAAATCGTGGGCCAAGTTCTGTCGCAAGTGCAAATACGCAGTCACAACTTCAAGACGTAGTGTTACCGGTCGCTGGCGTTACGCTGCCGATCACGTGGGGCGACCTGGGCGCGAAGATGGTCGAGGTTGGTGCGATCGACCCAGACAAAATGGCAGCCCTGTATAAGGAGCGTGGGGGATTCCCGCCTGAGTTCAAGAGAATGCTTGAGAAAAATGCGGGCGGGAAGATTGTGATTACACAGCAGAATGCGGGGTATC
>CAZQGK010000071.1:0-4497 GCA_964592945.1 uncultured Candidatus Saccharibacteria bacterium | reverse complement strand
TGAGCGAGAGGTTTATGTACAACGGTTGGCGAGTTCAAGTCCCTTCTCCCGCACACGTTTTTACGCTCAAAATACTACTATATAAGGAGTAAAATACACATCAGTACACATATAGGGAGGTAGAGGGCGTGAGTAGCATTGATAAGGTTGGCAAAGATTCGTTCAGAGTCAGATTTCGCCACGGCGGCAAGCAACGCGCCTTCACTTTTGGCTCGCAAGAAAGCGCCGAGGATTGGCAAAAGTTGCTCGATGTCTTGGGCGCACCTGCCGCGATTGCCCTATTTAACCAACCAGAGATTTCAACGCTTACCCTTGGCGAGCACATTGAAAAGCACATCGCCACTCTGACCGGTGTAACAGATGGCACCCGTAAGTCCTATCGCGCAGTGGTGGCAAAACACATGGTTGATATTGCTCCGATGCCATTGGTCTCACTTGACCGTGCCAAAGTTGCCGATTGGGTCAATGACCTGACCAAGACTAAGTACCGAGGCAAACCCCTATCCGGCAAAACGATCGCCAACGTACACGGGCTATTGTCATCAGCTCTTAATACCGCAATCACCGACAAGATCATCACGGACAATCCATGCCGAGGGATGAGGCTCCCCCGCACGGATCACCAGTCCATAGAGATGGTCTTGCTCAATCCAGAGGAATTCGACCGACTCTTCGCTCTCATCCCCGTGCACTATCAGCCCTTCATTCTCACCCTTGTCGGTACGGGAATGAGGTTCGGCGAGGCCACTGCTTTGACCGTGGGGGATGTGGATTTAGATACAAAGTCAATCCGTATCCGGCAAGCATGGAAGAAGACGGGCTACTCCAAACGTGAGCTCGGTGCGTCCAAGACCAAGCGAGGTCGTCGCACCGTCGCTATGCCGCCAGAGGTAGTCGACATACTCAGACCGTTGGTCGAGTCTCGGGCGCACAAGGACTATCTATTTCTCAACCGCAAAGGTAAGCCGATTGATGGGTCGTTCGGTGACAAGACATGGAATAAGGCTGTGCGCGAGTTTGCTGGGGATACCGTAAAGATTTCCCACGATAAGGATGGTCGGAAAATCTACATTGTCACGAAATTGGGCAGGGGGTTGCATCCGACCATCCGAGACCTTCGGCACACTCATGCGTCCTGGTGCATCCAAGACGGGATTCCCTTGACCGTAATCCAAAGGCAATTAGGCCATGAAAGTATAAAAACGACGAGCGATATTTACGGCCATCTCCAACGTAGCGACTTTGACACCCTCGCCAACTCGATTGCGCGCAGGCTGCCCTCTATGAAACGAGCAATCGAGGCTTAGGGCTTACGTTCAGCCTCTCTGATGACTTCAGATGCTACGAGTCCGAGTGCTTCACATATCTGCATAAATTCAGTGAGTGTTACGGGTTTAATCCCATCGAGAATGCGAGAAATTTGAGTCTGCGATATACCCACCTTCGCCCCTAAAACTACTTGATCCATATTTAGACGTTGGCGCTCCCTCTCAAGAATTGCGGCAACCTTCAAGTCCTCGTTACGAGGAAGGGTCTTTGTCCCTGTAGGCATAACGCAGAGTAGCGCAGATTTGGAACGACACGCCAGTATATGTTTGCTTCCATATGCCATATGGCATATGGTTCCGAACGTGAACACAACCCCTTCTGAATTAGTCAGTGAAATTCGAGCAGAAATAGCACGGCAGAAACTCACAGCCGCAAATGTCTCACGCGCCACCGACATCTCGCGCGCATCTCTGTCACGCAAATTGAGCGGTACCAACGAGTTCACGGTAAAAGAACTCTTCCTCGTAAGCGCCGTTCTCGGTGTCCCCTTTTCAGAATTTCTACGCAGAGCAGAACAGGCAGCTGCGTGAGCACCGAGACATTCACCCCCGACCAAGTCGCAGACATGTTTCAGATTAAGCGCCAGCAGGTTCTGCGATTGTCCGCATCTGGCGCATGGCCTCATCACAAATTCGGCAAGTTCACAAGGTTCACAGAGGACGACATTGCCAAGATTGAAGAAATCACACAGCGCGCAGAAGTAGTACCGGCGACAAATCTCTACGGAAGAAAATCGTAATGACTGACCTGCTTGATATTGAAGATGTGCGCACCCATTGGATATATCGCATTTTTGATAAAGAAGATCAATTGCTCTATATCGGATGTGCGCAAGATGTCGATTCACGTCTCCGCTTTCATTTTGAATTAAGCGTCGCCGTACCAACGTCGTGGGAAATAGCCAGATGTTACGCCAGACATACCAGCGAAAAATTCGCCACTAAGGCGCTCGCACGTATCGCAGAGCGAGAAGCAATCCGACTTGAGGCCCCGCTATTAAACCGTCAGCACAATCCTTCACGTTTCAAAAAAGTCAATAACAGATACGTAGCAATCGCTAGTTAGTCCCCCACAAAAGCCAAAGGTTCGCCCATCCCGACAAAGAGAAGGCGAACCCTTAACAGAAGGAGTATATCAAGTGACCGAGAACGAAGCACCGATCATAACCCCGAAAATTGCGCGGGAAGTTCTGTACCAATTCGACAAATCCGAAGGCACAAACCCTGGCTACACATTCAATAAGTTCTACGAATTTCTGGGTCACGCTGATGAAAATGTGATGGCGCGTGCAGCTCTTGGATTTCCAATCGAGGTCGCAGCCTTCACATTGGCGCGCAAACCCGGTGGCATCGCAGCACTTCGAATCATCGCAAACAAGTTATCGCTGGTCAGCGAATGAAAACTTTCTGGATGGACTCGATAAATCTTCGCGGTTGGATAGTCCTTTGGTCAATCATCGTAATCGGCGTGCTGGTTTTTACGTACGCCACACGCGACGTGTGCTACGTCGGCGGCACGAAGAATCTTGGCTATGGCTCATGCAACGCAATGATTGATGCGGTCATAACCAAATGAGCGACCTAATGACGTTCGGCGCTGGATTCTTCATCTTCATTTGTGCATTCGGCATTGGATATTTCACCAAACGCGATGAGCTAAATGCAGAGCGCGCTGGTAATGCGGAATTGCACGCAATCCTCAATGACGACCGCGATGCATTAATTGCCGAACGAGCCGAATGCGAACGTCTGCGCGAAATTATTTACAACTCAGGGGCAGAAAAAACTCCTGGATCCGATGTATCCGGCAACCTTTCTCGGATTCAGGAGCCCGCCCATCGTTGGGATTGTAAAAAGCAAGGTCACCAATTTGTCCTCGTCATTCAAAAAAATAGGCAGGTCGCAGTCTGCCGACGATGCAATCATTCGATGCTGGATGAGTCAGCATGAGCGCATTGACAAGAGAAGAAGTCGAGAAAAGATTTTATGCACGAATCAAAATCGCCGATTCAGGATGCCATGAATGGATTGGATATACCAACGTCGATGGATACGGGCGCTGTCACTTCAATGGGCGGCAGTCAGGTGCTCACCGAGTCGCATGGGAACTCGTCAATGGAGAAATTCCAGAAGGTCTGCACGTTCTTCATCACTGCGATAACCGCCCATGCGTAAACCCAGACCACCTTTGGCTTGGAACTCATCTAGAAAATATGGCCGACATGACGATCAAAGGTCGGGACCCCAGCTCGCAGAAAACTCATTGTCCTAAAGGCCATTCCTACGACGAAGTTAATACCAAGATTGTTCCTCGTTCGTCTGACCCATCTAGATTAAATCGCCAGTGCCGGATATGCGCCATTGATTACCACATTCAATATCGCATAGAAAACCGCGAATCAATTAAAGCTAAGCGCGATGCACTTAGTGAATCAAGAAAAGAATATCAACGCATCTACCGCATGAATCACCGCGAAGAGAAAAAAATCAACGCGAAACAGTATTACATCGCACACCGCGAAGAGATTCTCGAAGGCAAACGCATTAGTTACAAAACTTCACGCGGATTGCAGGTACAGCCATGAGTATCGCCACCGCATCAGACTCGAACGAAAATTTTCCCTCAGCGTTATGCGCCCAAGTTTCACCCGACCTATGGTTTCCTGAAAAGGGTGGTTCACACAAGGATGCAGTGGCAATCTGCAAACGTTGCGTTCATATCGATGATTGTTTAGAGGATGCACTCGCGCAGAAGGAATCTTTCGGTATCCGCGGTGGAACTTCAGAACGTGAGCGTAGAAGGATTATGCAGTTGCGCAGAGCGGCAGGCGCATGAGCACTATCGCCGACTTTCTTGGTATGCACATCACGCAATTTTCGAATGCACTTTGTCGCGAATTTAGCTCAGAGTTATTTTTCTCTGATACTCCAGATCAAATTGAGAAAGCGAAGTCAATCTGCTCATTGTGTGCGCATTCCGATCAATGTCGCATCGATGCTCGCGCTCGCGGTGAACGCTACGGCGTTTTCGGTGGAGAGGATAGCGATGAGCGTAAAGAGTTCCTGAATCTTGGAATCGAAACGCATTCCCGCTACAGCCCAGTGCGAGACCTGCGCGAGATGGGTCTATCGGTCAACACGATTGTTCAACGACTCAATATCCAACGCG
>CAZQGK010000070.1:0-4520 GCA_964592945.1 uncultured Candidatus Saccharibacteria bacterium | reverse complement strand
GCCTCATTCTCGTCTCCAAATTCCTGCAGGCCGCATTCTCCCGCGTGGATACGCGCGGAGACCTCCTGCCCGTCTTCTATCTCTACATCGACGAGTTCCAAAACTTCGCGACGCCCTCTATCGCGACCATTCTCTCCGAAGCGCGCAAATACAAACTCTCACTCACGATAGCGCACCAATTCATCGCGCAGCTCGAAGAAGACATCCGCGATGCGGTCATCGGCAACGTGGGCACCAAGGCGTCGTTCCGCATCGGTACACAGGACGCAGAATTCCTGGAGAAACAATTTACGCCGATATTCACCGCGCAGGACCTGGAAAATTTGCCCAACAGAACCGCCGTTCTCTCGTTGCTCGTAAACGGCGTGCCCGCGCGGCCGTTCACCATTCAGACGCAAAACCTCCCGGCGATGGATTACAGCGGGGTTGATGCAATGAAAGAGCTTTCGTATCAGACGTACGGGAAAAACAGGGAAGAGGTGGAAGCGGACATCAACCGCAAATTCGACGCAGCCTACGGCCGCAAGCCGCCCGCCCCAGACCTCCCGAATCCTGCGTCACTGTATCAATAGATGGCGATAGACAGAAGGTGGGAAAGTGCTAGCATTTCCGTATTATTCCTCTCACCCCTCTATTTCATGCTTAAAAAACTCGCGCTCCCCGTCTTGGGCATCCTCTTTATCGCGGCACCAGTGCTGGCCACAACGAATCCGATCGATGAATTACAGTCGCAGATTCAGAGTCTGCTGGCGCAGATTGCTCAACTAAAATTACAGCTAAATGTCAAACCGTCAGTAAATGCGGCGACGTTGTGTCTTAATCTTAAGAATCCCCTCGTTATCGGCAGTACGGATGAGGAGACGAACGGTGAGGTTTCCAAACTCCAAAGATTCTTGATCGACGAAAGCGGATACACCGGCCCGGTATCCGGCTACTACGGCCAGCTGACCGCGCAAGCGGTTATGCGTTGGCAAAAAGCGCACGGCATGGATTTCGTCACGCTCAAAAGCGGTGTCGGCCCAATGACGCGTACGAAGATACGCGAGCGTTGCGGGCCATATGCGGTGATATCGGGGGAGTACGAATACTCTGATATGGCAGGCTTCTCTACTTTCCGCACGGCGAACGGTCCATTCGGTACCCCCGCAGTAATCAGAGAGAATACGAAAGGGAGACAACCGGAAACCGATACCCCGCCGGGCACAATGGAGGGATTTTCCCTACATAACGACATCGTGGGCACGCTTCACCAGCTCGGCGATACATGCAGTTTAGTTATTGAAGCGAAGGTAGAAATTGCAAATCCGCAGCAGCTCGGGATTCTCAAAGATAGCCAAGGCTATAACGTCATTGGGGCCGACTTCGTCCGGCTGGTATCCAAAGGCGGGGTCTTCGATAATTGTTCTAACGGCAACGGCACATCTACGCGAACAGAAAGGAAAATAGCACAATGCGCGGCATACAATAGCAAGTCGGTCATTACCTCAGTAACTCCCTCGTCGGGTCCCGTCGGAACCACGATTGAAGTCCAAGGATGCAATTTCCTCGGTTTTGAGAGCGACAAGATTCTTTGGTTCATGAACAGCGGAGGAATGAAAGGTGTGTTACATGGAGAGAGCGACCCGGCAACACGCACCTCAAATACCGTCATGCGCGTGACGGTTCCACAGACCCTTTGCCAGAATGACAATTCATACTCCGGTCTTCCGTGTTCGGCTTTTCTGAATTTTGTTCCGGGTGTCTACACGGTTTACTCAAGTTCATATGGCGGTAATAGCAACGCGGTGAATTTCACCGTGACGGAACGATAGGTACCACCTCGAACTAGGGGGTGGGCCGGAGGTGTGGTAAAGTATCGCTCATGGAACATCCAAAAGAAGAACGTACATTCGTCATCGTAAAGCCCGACGGCGTGCAGCGCGGGCTTATCGGCGAGATAATCAAACGCTACGAGCGCACGGGCCTCAAGCTCGTGGGGATGCGCTTCGGCGTCGCCGACGAGAAGAAATTCTGGGAACACTACAACAAAGACGATGCGTGGTATCTACAGAAGGGTACGAGAATTCTCGAAGACAAAAAGACCAACAATCTGCCTGCCGATAAAGAGCCGATGGAATACGGCAAAGACATCATCCGTCAACTCGTGAAGTTCATGACGAGCGGGCCCGTGCTCATGATGGTGTGGGAGGGGAATCAGGCGGCCGCAGTCATCAAGAAAATAACGGGAGGCACCGAGCCTTCGACATCCGATGTCGGTACCATCCGCGGCGATCTCACCGTAGATTCATACAACATAGCGGCGGTTGATGACCGCGCGGTGCGCAATCTTATCCACTGCTCAGAGTCGGCAGATGAAGCAAAGCGCGAGATAGCAATATGGTTTACCGACGCGGAAATGACCGAATACCGCCTCGTCGGAGAGCAGATACTATACGACGTGAATCTTGACGGTATTTTGGAATAGTGCGTGAACACTATCTCCACTTGCGCTTTTTACGCCGGTGGTATACTTATCTTAGCGGTTAGGTACGAAAACCTGCTGGTGCGAATTAGGGTAACCCAACATCGCTCTGTGCCTTGGCACAGATGCTGAGGGCTCCCACCTGGCTCCAATACCAGGCTCACCGTACTTGCCGCCCCTCTGCACCCCGCCTATGGCGGGGTTTAGAGTGTTAGAATCTCCGCTATGCCCCGCAGTGAAATGTGCCTTGGGCGGGCCGACAACAATATAATCAACTCATCATGCGCGTGATGTATCCACATACGGCAGCTTTCATATCCCGCCGCGCCAGCCGGCAGGCGTCCGGCGCAAAGGCACATTCTACTGACGGGGTATGACCGAACGGAACCTGCTCTTTGCACAGTTCGTCGTGCTCGTAATTCTTTTCCCGCTCGTCCTCTTCGGCATTTCGCATGACTACCTGTGGGGAGTCGTGTGGTTCAGCGCCGTCGCGCATTTCCTAGGCGGATTATGGGCCGCACTGTGTGCAGCATGGGGTCAAGGTATGCTGGGTTTGCCGCGCGATTTTGTTCTCCTTGTCGTAGCGGCGCTCGTAATCGGTATTTGTTGGGAAGTATTTGAAGGACTGATCGGCGCGACACACTTTCCCGCGGACACCGTCGATATGATAGAAGATCTTATTATGGATGTCGTAGGCGCCGGGACCGGCGCTCTCGTGATGCGATATATATGGCAGCGAAAATAACATTTTGTGGAGGTGCGGGCACAGTGACCGGGGCGAATTTTCTTTTGGATACCGGCGCGGAAAAGATACTCATTGATTGCGGGATACTGCAGAGGGAGCGGGTTTGTGATGTGGCGAACAGCGCGCCGTTTCCCTACGATGTGAAAAAGATAGGTACGCTCATCGTGACGCACGCGCATCAGGACCACATCGGGCGTATCCCGCGGCTTGTTCGGGACGGGTTTCGCGGCGCGATACATTCGACCGGTGCAACGAAAGATCTTGCAGCGCTTATGTTCGCCGACGCACTCAATATTATGAAAGAGGATGCGGAGCGTCGTGGGTGCGAGATACTGTATGAAAAAGAAGATATCGAACAAGCGCTATCGCTTTGGGAAGGGCGCGAGTATCACGAGCCGCTCAAGATCGGAGATGTGTCGGTGGAGTTCTTGGACGCCGGACATATTCTCGGTTCTGCAATGGTCAAATGCAGTCGAAACGGGAAAGTCCTTCTTTTCACTGGGGACCTCGGTAATTCTCCCGAGCCGCTTTTGAATGATACCGAATCTCCTTCGGGGACGCAGTATCTCGTCATGGAAAGTGTGTACGGCGACAGGATGCATGAAGGGCGTGACGAGCGTCGCGAACAGTTGCGCCTCTGCGTCGAACAAGTACGAGCCCGGAAAGGGACTCTACTCATCCCGTCGTTCTCTATCGAGCGCACACAAGTGCTCCTATTTGAACTCAACACGATGATGGAAGGGGGAAAACTCGCGCCGATACCGGTGTACCTCGACGCCCCGCTTGGTATTGAAGTTACCAATGTGTTCAGGAAGTATAAGAAATTGCTCAATCCGGCCGCTCAAGAACGTTTTTCGGAAGGTGGCGACCCGTTTTCGTTCACTGCACTCAAGCTCACACGCGAGGTGAGTGAATCACGTGCCATACACGGGGCACCAGACCCAAAGGTGATAATCGCGGGAGCGGGGATGTCCCATGGAGGCCGCATCCGCGCGCATGAAAAATACTATTTAGGCGATAAGCACGCGATGATCCTCTTTGTGGGTTACCAAGTACCGGGTTCGCTGGGAAGGCGTATACAAGACGGTGAGAAACGCGTGGAAATCGACGGCGAGCACATCCGTATTTATGCCGAGCGCGCGACGCTTGGAGGATATTCCGCCCACGCCGACCGTGAGCAACTGCTCACGTTCGTCGAGAGTGCGGGGGGGAGTCTTGAGCGGGTATTCGTCACGATGGGGGAACCAAGATCGTCTCTGTTTCTTGCGCAACGCATCAGGGATTTTCTCGGAACGGACGCCGTAGCGCCCAATG
>CAZQGK010000069.1:0-4522 GCA_964592945.1 uncultured Candidatus Saccharibacteria bacterium | reverse complement strand
ACTTTGTCGAAGAGGAAGTCCCCTTGGTCGCGTCTGGCTTCCTGAACCGATTCTTTAAAATCGGGATAGCGTTTCATCCAATGGTAGATTGTGTGCATCGACGGAAAGCTGTTCTGGCGGCAGATGTCTTCTAACGTTCTGCCTTCCCGAATCCCCGCGCAGACTACACGCCCCAGATCGGGTGTATACGCCAAAGGAAGAGTTTGGACTGCTAGCGATCTGCTAGATACAACCTTTCCCGATACCATGTCGATTGTTTCGAGTTCGTTGGACTCATTGAGGCGGGTAAATAAATATTCGTCTTGCTCCTGCATTTACAGAAAGTACCTTTATCCGGTGTATTCTGCAACAAGAAGCTTGATGCGGAGGATCGGGAATACTAAACTATTATAGTCAAGTACCTAATGGTAAAAATAGGTCCCAGTTGTCCAGCCTTCCCCACGCCCCCGCACGTACTCATAGGCTTGGGGGTACCCCCGTCTGTTTACCTAATAGCCCGCCAGACCCGAATAAATGCCTAAAAGGCGCGGAAATCCCCTACTACAGCTATACCCATAGCCTATCACCCCGAACCCCGCTCTAATGGGTCATTAGACCCTGTAGCACGAAGTACGAGATACGTACTACATGACTCGGGGCACGTGATACGTACTACGTAACACACATCAATTGTTCGGTGATTCGGGATGGCTGATACGTAACTAATGGAATGTACTCAGCAAAATTGGCACGGCGATTGCAAGCGGGCGCATTTCGACACCGAAAAATGACACCACCGCAAGAATCATGCCAACTCATGATGCGCCATGTTCCGAATGATTTCAAGCACTTGCGACTTTGGCACGGTTTCTGCATCCCGAATTGCAACCGAAAAATCGGTAAACAAACACTAGCCCCACACCAAGGGCTACAACAGGGAGAGATTATGGGAACACCGGACATGAAAGAGCTTATGAGACAGAACGAGGAGCTAAAGGCACGCTTGGCATTGGCCAATAAGCCCAAGGCAATTACCCTCAAGGTAAGCGAGAAGAGCAAGGCACTCAGTGTCTATGGCTTAGGACGCTTCCCAGTCACACTGTACAAGACTCAGTGGCAACGTCTGATTGCCGAGACAAAGCGTATCCATGACTTCATTGTCGAAAATGACGCATTGCTTGCAGATAAAACTCAAGTCTAACTGAATTTTGAATCGGGGCTAGGCAATGGCTTAGCCCCTCTAACCAAGGGAATGACATGCGCACAGACAACGGACACCAAAGACCAGGAGAACGCTAATGGAAGAATTAGACCCAGAGACCCGAAGAACCATAGAGCTATGGGATGCAATGGCGGCAGCCAACGAAGAAGCACGCCTAGCCAAACAGTCACCGGAACCCAAGGAGTAGCCAATGGAAGAACACAGCGTATACGACCCACGAATCATAGCTATTATCAACGACTCGCACCATACCTGCGACTGGGATGAGACTGAGCTAGACACTAGCTCGTTGCCATCCGACGAATCCGAGTGGGATATTGGTGGCGAAGGGCGTTGGTAGTGATTTCGGGCATATCCAAAGAAAATAAATTTGGGTATGCCTTATAATCGCTAAGTCAGCGTAAGCATTAGGTGGACAGGGAGAATCTTACTGCCAGGCAGATTTTTGATGTCCTTGTCCACTTATATATCGTTGAAATCATTAAGGAATCGGGCAAGAGCAGCGCGTCAGTGCCAGGCAAACCAGGCAGTTCCGGGCTCTGTTGTGTATATTACAACCAGTCCTACTAGTAGTACTATATGCGTGGTGTGTCATACTTAGACGCAGAGCGTTAATGGCCATTTAAAACTTTTATAGTAATGTCCCTGTCCTCCCTGGCACCGATACTGTTTTTCTCCATGCTTTCATTTGGTTAAGTGTGACATGGAGCAGAGCGCATTACCCTGGCAGAAACGCCAAACTGCCAGGCATTTTACAACGCAGCAAAGCATTTTAACTCGTAGCAATCAACACGGAGAATCATATGGGTGCCAGGGTAATATACGCAGTTACTTTTTTCTTACACCTGCTAAACGCTGTTTTTCTATTGCTCTGCGTATTGCTATTGGAAGAATCAGTTAGACCCGAACCACCGCATCATACGCACCCTACACCAAAGCAACAAGCTAAACAGGACCGGAGGATATACACAGTATGAGTGATATAGAATTATCCCGGTTACTGCTAGCACTAATGGAATACAGGGAAAAACAAGGTATTTCTGGATTAGCTGCGTATCTGGTTCGGGCTATCGTTGACGACCTAGACCGTAAAGCGCAACAGAGAGGGTTAGAACTATGATCGTTGTTATTGCCTATCAATACTACATCTTCGCCATGCTAGCACTATGCTTGCTATGGGAACTGCATAGACAGAGGTTACCATGACCGAAGTACCTAGGGCGCGTTACATTCTCGCTTTCTACGCTTTCTTGGATGAGCATGGAGTTCGTGCTAGATGGGAATTTGAGACTGAGGAGTATTGGAAAGACCAATCTTTTAGAGAAGCATACACTACCGCAGCACTCTTTCTCGCAGCTAAAGCCCCGGGGGACTGGATAAGTGGGGCCTTCAACTGGAGTGAAACAGCGGAAGGGGGAGGTTTTTGGGGTGCTCTGGTGGTGCCTTGGCGCGAGCTGTGGAGGAACCCTGAGGCGTTCCCCAAAGAGAACACAGACCTAGACTGGGGAGGAGTATGACACAACTAACAAATAAACAGGTTGAGAGGCGTTTAAAGGATTTCTTGATTAGAGAGGGCGGGAGAGCTTTATGGCAGTCATTTCAAGACGAGGTAGTTAAGTTCACAGGGGAAACCATAAGCCAGCGTATCGTGTATGAGAAAGGGCAAGTAGGGTACCCTAACTGCGCTAGGGAACTGATTACGCAATGCCTACGTTGGGTCGATACCCCGCAAGGGCAGTTATTTTGGGAGAGGCAGCACTACAGGTACAGAGAGGAGTGGGCACTGCCATACGAACTGCCTTCTGATAACCCCGATTTGGATTGGGGAGAATAGAATAATTTATGCCGTAGGATAGGTAAATTGCTAGGTACAAGACTCTTCTAAGTTCAAGAACCCTTCTGGGGAATGTTGTGGCGAAACCCAACGTCTGTACCGAAATACTGACGCAACTGATAATGCGCGTTGCTAGTTTTAGGCGCACTAGCTCTTACGGCACCATATACGCCAGGGTAGCTCAATCGGTAGAGCGCCGGATTGTATCGGCAGGCTGTGGCTTCGAGAACCACCCCTGGCACCATAGGAGAGAACGAATGGTTGATATAAGTAAATGCCACGGTGTGGATTGCCCGGTTCGCCGGAACTGCTATAGGTACACATCCCAAAGTAATCCCTATTGGCAGAGCTTCATGGATTTTGTCTACGATAAGATTAAACAAACATGTGAAGGATTTATAAAGGAGTAACTATGCTTTTACCAGAAGGAGTAGATGGGTTGGTGATGCTGGAGGGCTGCTACGAACTCTGTAAGATAGCCAGTAAAGACGAAGGCTCTAAAAGGAACGTACCATTAAACTACTCGGTTCGAGGAGCTTTAGCTACGAACCCGATTCAGATAAACGGTGTAGCTAGAGTAGAAGGGTTGTCTGATTTTATGCAGACAAGCCGTATAGAATCCATCTACCAACACGAAACCTCCTCTGGGTTTGACAAGCTGGTACTCCTTAACTGGAACATAGGAACAACCGATCTGTGTATGCCACCACACCATGAGCTGCTACAAGAGGGAGACCTGCTGCTATCAACCGCTAACAGCGTGTACCTGCTGTATAGGAGAGAGTGATGCGACCAGAAGATTTTCCGAGACGATCACACTGCTACACCTGTGAAACCTTTTTGAAAGGTATGACTTGGAATAGGGAAATAGGTGACTTCTGTAGTGCTAACTGTAGAGACAAATATCTTGCGAAAATAAAGGAGAACCCGATGGAACATAAGTTTAAGAGAGGCGATAAGGTGCATATCCGAAAGGATGATGGCTCCTTGGATAAGAGAGGCGGTGCCGGTACTATTTACGGGGTATCGGTTAAAGATTACGACATCTATGTTAGTGTCGCTAAAAAGGGAGGGTATAGCGGTATCGAAGAAATGTTCAGCGTTATCTGGCCACGTGAAGGTGGCAATTACACAGCTAACACCCACCCAGCGAAAGAATTAGTGCTAGCTAAACCCCCGATTCAGGCGTTCGCTTGGAAGGATACACACGGCAATCTTTCCTGGTGCGACGCTAAACAGAACCAGAGTATCGAAGTAGGTGGGCGCTATCATTTAACACGCTGCCCCGAGTTCGACATGGAAAAGGAGCAGGACTGATGATTAGAGAAATGACTGATATGTTAGGGTGGGCGCTGAGTTTCGGTTTAGCATTAGCTGTAGCGATCACTCCCACAATTCTCATAATCAAAATTCTTTCCTGGCTTGAGGAACGAAAAATTATACGGAAACTACCGTAAGGAGCAAAAATGATACTAATGCTAGAACTT
>CAZQGK010000068.1:0-4529 GCA_964592945.1 uncultured Candidatus Saccharibacteria bacterium | reverse complement strand
AATGACATATTCGTGTTTTGTGCTCCTAATCAAAAACCCCTTGCGGGGCTTATATTCAGCATAGTATTCCTTATCCTGACGAAGTCAAGCGTCGTATTTCCAACCGCCGAGTTGGCCCGCGCAAGCTTGCGCGTGCCCTGACCGCCTCATATCGGCAGTAGCCGACATTCGGCCCAGGCCGCCACGTGCTCGTGGCGGCATGACACACCTCGTATCTGCCTGCGGCAGACACTCGGTCCCTGCGGGCGCCTCGCGGCGGTGTCAGGCGCCCTCTTCGGGCGGGGTCAGCGTATCTCGTACGTAACCGTCACGTTGGACACTATTTTGTTCTGACCGACGGCAATTTCGGGAGACGGCGGTGCGGCAGCATCCATAGCGCCCCCCATACCGAGCGCCATTGTCTTCGCGTAGTACATAGGTCGGTCCCCGCCAGATTCGCTAAAGCCGACGACGCGCACGATATCTACCCCGAGCGCATCGGCAAGCGCCTCCGCTTTCGTCTGTGCTTTTGCAATAGCCTTGTCGCGTGCTTCCGCATCAAGCTTGTCCTGGTCGTCTATCGTAAACGAGAGGCCGGAAACCGACGAGGCACCCTTCGAGCCGACGCCCGCGAGCAGGTCGCCCGCTTTCTCCGTGTCGCGTACCTTCACGGTGAGCGTCTCCGATACCTGGAATCCGCGCAACACTTGTCTGCCCGGCGGGCAGTAACCGCCCGAACACACGCTGTTGGTGTAATCGTATTGCGGATACACGCTGTAATCGGTTGTCTGAATATCTTTTTCATCGATACCCTGCGATTTCAAGTACGCCTTGATGTCGTTGCCCTTCTTTGTCGCGACCTCCTGAGCGGTCTTCACCTCTTTTGCCTCCTCCTGCACCGTGACGGAGAAGGTCGCGGTGTCAGGCACCGCAAAAACCTCGCCGTCGCCCGAGACAGTAATAGTGTTCGAGGCGGCGACACCGCTGCCGATGTAGTGATACGCTTTTAGCGAAGAGAGCGTGAGCACGAGGAGGAACACTCCCAGCATCGAAATCGCGAACATCCCCGCCATCTGCATCCTGTGCGGTGGCACGATGTGTATCTCTTTTTTCTCAATATCCATATAAAAATAGCTTTTAATTACTAGTAAACACAGTATAACACTGCGCAAAGTCCATGACGTTCGTGTGAACAATCTCTTACCTATGGGCCGTCTACAGGTGCCTAACACAGACGTTAGGCCGATCGCCGGGAATTTCCCTCGCCTCTCGCGTCGCCGCCGCGACACTCGGGCTGGGCACCGCCTCGCTGTCGCGCAAGCTTGCGCGACTTCGCTCCGGCGTTCAATTCCCTCGACGCATGTGCATTGGCACATGCGTCGCGACGTCCCAAAAACTCTGTTTTTGGGCGATCGCCGGGAATTGAACCCGGATTGAGAGCTCCACAAGCTCCAGTGTTAACCTTTACACCACGATCGCCATCTACACGATGAGTTATAGCAAATTCGGCATCATTGCGCGACTTTACGTCCGGTACGCTGTCCCTAATTTTGCCTCTCGACGATAGGAACGGGCGTGGGCACATCGACAACGGTGAACGATATCCGTCCGATGAGCTGACCGTACTGTGTAATGACGTTAACGCGCCACTTTCCCCCGGAAATATCCTTTATGTACGAGTAGCCGCGATATCCGCCGTCGCGGCCACCTTGGATCGGATAGCGCACCGTAGCATGCGGCACCCATTCGCCGGTCGCCGCATCATAACGTTGCCATTCGTGGAGAATGACCGTTGAGATGCCCGTGGGCGCGAAGACGGCGCTATATGCGTACGCAATCTGCCCGGGGGCATGATGAAAGGTGGTGCCGTATGGAAGGTAGCGCTCGTACCACGGCGCCGCTTCTCCTCCGAGACGGAAAAGGCCATCCTGCCCGCTTTCGACGCTGTGGTACACGCCGGCCGCTTTGAGCGCGAGGGGAAGAGGCGGTATCGCACTCGAGAAATATAAGATGTTGAAGACGATACATATGCCTGCAATGACTCGCGCGATGTGCGTGCGTTCCCGCAAGAGCTCCGGCATAAGAAGGAACATCGAGCGGAGAAACAGGGATATGACGACGAGACTCGTAGCGCCGCTTATGACGAACATCCATGGTCCTATCTGATGGAAAACGACGGGTAAGAAAAAGATGAGGAACGAAAAGAGAACGGTGAATAACATTGATACCTGGAACGAGAATTTCATGTATTGCCGCACGAAGCGCTCATTACCCAAGAGAAGTGCCGTGACGATGACAACGAATACCCAGCTCAAAGGAAAGCTGGCGCTGCGGCTGTAGAGCGAAAGGTAGCCGGAGAAGAGCCCGCCGAACGCAAACTGCGTGATGACCGGGATGACGGGCGTGATCCGGAGGACCCATGCGACACGGATGCGGCCGGTAGTGATCAAATTAAGCACGACGATGCTCGCTGCCGCGAGCGCGAGGTAGGAAAAGAAAAGCGCATTACTCGTCCAGACATCCACGCGTTTCAGAAGAATCAAATTATCCGCGAAGAATCCGGCAATGAGCGCAAGCGGTGAAATGTAGCGCATGTACCACCACGCTAATTCCTCTACGCTTTTTGGAAGATAACTGCGTATCATGGTGCATCTTTGTACGCAGGCGGATCTTCAGAGACGCCCGCACGATTATTCACAAGACGTGTGAGCGCGTAGAGAAGTGAGGACAAGCGGTTGGCGTATGCGCGGCTCGACGCGCTCACTTCACGCTCGCCGGATTCGTGCAGCATGACGAGGCGGCGCTCTGCGCGCCGCGCGACCGCCCGCGCAATGTCGAGTCGCGACGAGAGTTCCGTCCCCCCCGGTACGAGGAACGTTTTTATCGGCGGCATTTCCGCTTCGATGCGGTTGATGAGGACGCCGAGGGTTTCCACACTCGAGAGAGGAATGGATTTGGGTGCACCGGCAACCTCCGCCTGCAGCGTAAAGAGATGGTTCTGCACGTCATGGAGCAGCATCTTCACCTTCTGCCCCTGAGCGACCAAGCCGTCAGGGCATTCCGTCTTGCACCAACCCACGAGCGTGTTCAACTCATCGAGCATGCCTAAGCACTCAAAAATTGGGCTCGCCTTGCTCGCCCGCTTTCCCGGCTCCGAGTCGAAGAGTTTCGTCGAGCCGCCGTCTCCTTTTCCGGTAAATAAGGCCATATGTGACAACTATACCAAAGCAGCGACCCCGCACACACGCGGGGCCGGTCATGGTTGAGACAGAACATGGACGATTACTGCATTGATGAGGTCGGCATCGAGCCTCAAAGCTCCGGCCAGACATAGAATGGCAACGGAGCAGAGGACGATCGCAAACCCTCTCCTGTTCTGCCGCATGGCGATGCGTGCATACTGCACAAGCAGCACCGCTGTCACGAGACTGACGATGGTGATCATGTGAAGCCCTCACTCGTTACACAACTTACTTCCATATACATGCGCAATAGCCCCGCGTCAAGAAAATCGATTTGTGGTCACCGATAATTCGTTTGCCGTCGTAAACGAATTTCCGCGATCCCGGCTCGCGGTCCCGCAAGCTTGTGGGACATCGCTCCGCCTCGCACAAAAGCAGAAAATCTGCCGCAGGGCAGATGTTTCTGTCATTTGTGCGCGGGAGAGGACTCGGTCACACATAATTTTCTGCTGAAAATTTGCGCGACCCCGCCTCACTCGCCTTCGCTCGCTCCGGCCTTCGAGTCCCTGCTCCCGACGCAAAAAGCTCCCGCATGGGGAGCTCTTTGCATCGGGTGCGCGGGAGAGGACTCGAACCTCCACGCCCTTGCGAGCACTACCACCTCAAGGTAGCTTGTCTACCAATTTCAACACCCGCGCAACTACTGTATTCTACTCACTTTTCGCCTCCGCTCCAGCCTCTGCAACGGCAGGCTCCTCCTTTGCGACGACCTTCGTCACACCGGAGACATTGACCATCATGCGCGTGCGGCGCAACTGGCGGCGCGCTTCACGGGCGACTTTGTCACGGATGAAATAGAGCTTCGCGCGGCGTACGCGGGAGCGCTTCACGATTTCGATTTTGTCTATCATTGGAGAATAGATCGGGAATATCTTCTCAACGCCTACTCCGCTTGCGACCCGGCGTACTGTGAAGGTGCCGCCCGCTTCGGTTCCGTGTTTGCGCGCGAGGACAAGGCCCTCGAATGCCTGAAGACGGGTCTTCCCCTTTTCTTCGATTTTCTGCCAGACGCGCACGGTGTCCCCCGGCCGGAGGTCGAGATTCTTGCGTGCTTCCATGTCTACGGATGATATTTTGACCTCGTTTTTCATGTCGCGGCACTATAGCATTTGAGGCACTAGAAAACAACTTCTGTGCGCGCTGAGGGATTCGGTCACGGGTTTTCGCCTGCTGGCGAAACCCGCTACCCCGCCTCGCGCCGTCGCGCTCCGGCCTTCGAATCCCTGCTCCCAACGCAAAAGTGCCCCCCTGTGGGCACTTTGTGCATTGTGTGCGCGCTGAGGGATTCGAACCCCCGACCCTCTCAGT
>CAZQGK010000067.1:0-4550 GCA_964592945.1 uncultured Candidatus Saccharibacteria bacterium | reverse complement strand
TATGACGACACCATCCACGTCCCACGCGCTGCGGGTCGGCGGTTTTTTTATTCTGCTCTACGTACTCTGCCTCGTTTGGCCGATGATCTATCCTTACGGCGCGGACGTCCTCGCACATCATCTTCTTTCATTGAAGTTGCTCTTTCCAGGCTTTCAAGGGTACGGGATCGGAAGCGTCGTTTGGGGCGGCATGTTGAGCTTCGCATACGGTTTTGTTGGCTCGTTGATTTTTCACGGCTTGCACAAGGAGTGTTGTAACGGAAAAAAATAAGCAGCTATTCTTTATGCGTATATTTCTAGCCGCGACTTTTGCCGTATTGTCACTTGCCATGTTCACGAGTTCCGCCCACGCCCAGATGATGGGTGGCTATACTGTCACCGACGACGGTCATACCGCCCGCGAAGAAGCCGAGGGGAAAGTGATCGTTGGGAAGCTCGCCGATGGGAGCGCAACCTGCGCAACACTGTCCACGGACGACTTTGAGCGCATCGGCGAATACTACATGGGACTCATGGTCGGCGACGCCCACGTCTCCATGAACGCCATGATGGCACGCCAGCTCGGGGAAGACGGCGAGGAACAGATGCACGTCCTCATGGGCAAGCGTCTTTCGGGATGCGATCCGACCGCTGGTGACACGAATGACGCTTGGGGATCATCCTGGTTCCCAATGATGAGTATGATGAACGGCATCTCGGGAGGCTCGTGGGGTTCCGGCAGGATGTCCGGCTTTTCCGCGTCCGGCTGGAGTACCTTTTCGGTGATGACCATGGGGCTGTTCTGGCTCGTTGGGATCCTTGCGCTCGTCGTTCTCATTCGCTCGCTCACGGGTTCGGGAAAAGATTCTAAGAAGAAATAACGCCTTATGAAACTTTCACAACTTCTTCACGTCATCAGCGTCGTCATGGGACTTGTCGGCGTCGCCATGTCGGCCTTTGCCGTTCTCATCTGGCCCTCGGGGACTGTGTGGTTCGGCATGACGCGAGAGATCATGCTCCTGTGCGCGATTACATCGCTCCTCACCGCCATTTGGGTTCAGATCGCGACCATTCATCACATGATGCTTGAGAAAAAAGGAAAGCTTTTATAGTGACGGGTTAGTCATTGAAAAGCTATGACACTGACTTTGCTTTTATACGCCCTGCTTCTCTTCGCTGGACTCGTTATTGTGGAGGAGATCTTCCACCGTTACCCGCGATTATCGTTGGCGTTCTTTTCAATAGCCTCCATCGTTCTGTTCTCCTGTTGGATGTTGCTCGTCGGAGCCGCAGACTGGTTCCCTTGGGCAAAGGTGCTCTCCATCGCAAGCGGGATCATCGTCCTCTCGTTACTGCGGACAACGAAGCTTGGAAGTAACGCGAAACTCGTGGCGTGGACGACGTACGCGTTCCTCGCGGTCAACATCCTTGAGGCGACCGTCCGGGACGCGGTGGTTGGCAACATGGCCAATTATCTCAACGCGGTGGCGGGCTTTTTGCTCATCGTGACACTGGAAAAACTCCGCACCGTTCACATCGATAAAAAGGGAAATTTCAGAGACTTGCTTTGGAGCGGCATGACATTGCCTTGGATTGTCGGATATACGCTGTGGAATTGGACGTTCGTGTACCTGAACTTCGGATTTCAAAGCTCGGTAATGCACATCGCGGTGCTCGGAGCCGCGTTCCTCGTCGTTTTCCGGAACAAAGACCGCTGGCTTCAGGCGAGAGCATTCACGTTGGGAATGTATTTTATCCTCTTCCATTCGCTACCGCATCTCGTTCCCAGTCTCACTATCAACAGGTCCACCGATCAACTCGCTCTAATTATTTCACTGGTCCCGTTTGGATTCATGGTGGGATACGCGATTCTTAGTCTCCGAAGAGTAAGAGCTTCAAAATAGTCATCAATACAGAAAAGCAGCCGCGAAGGCTGCTTTTCTGTCTGTAAAAATGAACGAGTGTTAGCCTGCCGCCATCACACTGACGCGGGCAAGCAAGACGAACGCGACCGTAAAGACCGTCGTCATTACGACTGGTGCGAACGTTGAGATCCAGTTGCGATGGTTCGGGCGGAACCGGCGCAGGAGAAGCGAGTTCGACACCACCGACACTGAACTGAGCGCCATGGCGAGACCAGCAAGCTCCGGGCGCAACACGATGCCGAGACCGATGAAGATGCGGGCGGCAATCGGAATGCCAATGACGTTATAGAAGAGCGAGAAGAAGAGGTTCTGCTTGATCTTCCCGAGCGTCTCACGGCTGAGCTGGATCGCGGAGACGACGTCTTGCAGATCGGACTTCATAAGCACGATTCCTCCCGCTTCCATGGCCACGTCGGTACCACTTCCCATTGCGATGCCAACATCCGCCTGCGCCAGAGCCGGAGCATCGTTGAGACCGTCGCCAACCATGGCTACCTTCACGCCTGTCGCCTGAATTTTCTTTACCTCATTTGCCTTATCTTCCGGCAGAACTTCGGCACGGATGTACTGCTCTTCAATTCCTGCCTGACGCGCAATCGCCGAGGCCGTGCGCATGTTGTCACCGGTAATCATATAAACCGCGAGACCCATGCGCTTCAGTGCCGCGATCGCTGACGGCGTCGTCGCTTTGATGGCATCGGCAACCGCGATGATACCGAGAACTTCTTTTGCGTCCGCAAGGATCATTGCCGTTTTACCTTCTTCTTCCAGCCTTCGCATCTTTCGCTCCATACGTCCGGCATCGATGCCGAGCGTGCTGATGAGTTTGCGGTTGCCGAAGTAGTACGTCACGCCGTCGACGTCGCCGCGAACTCCATGGCCTGGAACGGCCTGAAAGTTCGTGACCGATGCAGAAACCAGAGATTCTTCTTCTGCGTAACGGCAGATTGCTTCGGCAAGCGGATGTTCGGACTTCGCCTCAAGGCCAGCCGCAATTTCCATCACGTCGTCTTCATCACGAGATCCGATAGTGAGCACGTCCGTCACTTCTGGTTTCCCTTTGGTCAACGTGCCAGTCTTATCAAAGATAATCGCGCGTACTTTGCACGCAGCCTCGAGTGGTTCGCCGCCCTTGATAAGGATGCCGTTTTGCGCGCCCTTGCCCGTGGCCACCATGATCGCCGTCGGTGTCGCGAGCCCAAGAGCACAGGGACACGCAATCACAATCACCGCCGTGAAGGCCATGAGTGCGAAGCTGAGTGTCGATCCGAGCAGGAAGAACCAGACAAGGAACGTCGCGATAGCTACAAGGATGACCAATGGGACGAATACTGCCGAGATACGATCCGCGAACGCCTGGATCGGCGCACGAGAACCTTGTGCTTCCTCCACCAATCGAATGATCTGCGCGAGCACCGTTTCCGAACCCACGTTCGTTGCTCGGAACTCGAAGCTTCCATTTTTGTTCATCGTCGCGCCGATCACTTTATCACCCGCATGCTTTTCAACCGGAATGCTTTCGCCAGTAAGCATGGATTCGTCAACGGCAGAACCTCCGCTTGTAATCACGCCGTCGACGGGAACTTTTTCCCCAGGACGCACGAGAATGATGTCACCCTCGACGACATCGCCAATCGGAATATCGAACGACTTGCCGTCGCGTAAGACTCGGGCAGTCTTTGCCTGCAAATCCATGAGTTTGCGCACGGCATCCGACGTTTGCCCCTTTGCCTTGCTCTCAAGCCATTTGCCCATCAGCACGAAAGTAATAAGGAACGCCGCCGTTTCGAAGTACAGTTCGGGAATCTTCTCGCCGCCAACGCCGAGGACGGAATTGTTCGTGAAGGCGTAGACAAGAAAGTTCACCACACTGTAAATGAACGCCGTGCTCGTGCCGATGGCGATAAGGCTGTCCATGTTGAACGTCCTCATGCGCAGGCTCGACCAGAATCCTTTGTAGAATCCCGCGCCGAGGAAGATTTGCACCGGAGTCGCAAGCACGAAGGACACGATCCCAACGAGCGGAAGGAGGAACGCACGCCCCGGAAGGAACGAGAAGAAGTCGAGGAACATGAAGTACAACATCGGCAATGACAAGACTGCGCCGATAATGAATTTATTCCAGTATGATTTGATTTCTTGATGTCGCCGAGCACGTTCTTCATCGGGGTTCGCACTCCCGGCGATCTCGGCCCGGTATCCGGCTTTCTTTATTTGCGCGATGATCGCGGCTTCGTTCGTTTGACGCGGATCGAAGGTGACGCGAGCTTTTTCGGCAGCAAAGCTTACCTGCGCGTCGTCGATACCTGACAACTTTTTAATGCTCTTCGTAATCACTCCAGCGCAAGACGTGCAGTGCATGCCGCTGAGCACAAACGTTGTTTTCTTTTCGTTCTCTGATTCGCTGGCACGTTTCACTGAAGCCGTAGCCGCCTGAACAGGAGGATTATTTTGCGCCGTCGCTCGTTCGTGAATCAACGACTCGAAAAATCCCGCAATTTTTGGGGCGTCTTGCTTGATGCCCGCCGGGAATTCCAGCGTCCCACTTTTTTGCCTCACGATGGCTCCATGAAACTTCGGGCGCCCGTCGTCTTGAATGTCGACCGTGCCCTCGCCGCGCGTCTCAGTGAGGTATCGGAAGCTGAC
>CAZQGK010000066.1:0-4571 GCA_964592945.1 uncultured Candidatus Saccharibacteria bacterium | reverse complement strand
GTCCTGTACAAGCTCGCACGGATAGGCGCCGAGGCGCATCGTGCCGCCGTAATTCTTCTTGGCCAACTTCTCTATCTGCTCGGGTAAAATCGCGATAACGGGATGCGGATTCTTTGGATCTATCTCCGTTGTATGCGCACCCGCAAGGCCGGCGACGTTGCGCGCGTATTCGACGGTCATCAGCTGCATGCCGTAGCAGAGGCCGAAGTACGGGATTTTGTTCTCGCGAGCGAAACGGATTGCGCTTATCTTCCCCTCGATACCCGTCTCGCCGAAACCGCCGGGCACTATGATACCGTCGTATTTCTTGAGCTCCGAAACGGATGCGGAATCGGTCTCGTAATTTTTCGCATTGAGCCATGCTATCTCCGGCTTCACCCCGTGCACATACGCGGAGAACTTTATAGCTTCAATGACAGAGATATACGCATCGGAGAGTACGAAATCGCCCGTATCGAAATATTTGCCGACGATGCCAATCTTGACCGCGCCATTGCCGTTGTGTGCGTGTTCGGCAAATGATTTCCATTCGGAGAAATCCGGTGTCTGCTTGGGGCGCTTCCCTAAGAGGCTCATCAGGGTCTCGGATAGTTTATCGCGTTCGAAATTAAGCGGGACGTCGTAGATGGAATCCACATCCGGCGCGGAGATTATCGCGTCTGGTTGCACATTGCACCAGATGGCGAGTTTTTCTTTGCGCCTCTTGTCGAGTGTGTGCGTGGAACGCGCGATGATGATGTCGGGCTGCACACCGTAGGCGTTCAATTGGCGCACGGCGTTCTGGGTCGGCTTCGTTTTCATCTCGCCGATGGTCGAGGGCACCGGTAAGTAGGAAACCATGACGAAGAGAACATCTGAGGGATGTTTCAAATGCATGACGCGCGCCGCATCAATGAAAAGCGCGTTGGAAAAATCGCCGAGTGTGCCGCCTATTTCCACGACCGTCACGTCGGACTTCGCCTTGCGCGCAGAGCTCTCCAGGCGTCCGACTATCTCGTCGCGCACGTGCGGTATCGCTTCGACACATTTTCCACCGTAGCCAAGGTTGCGTTCGCGTTCGATGACCGTCTTGTAGACCATGCCGCTCGTCATGTAATCATCGGGGCCGAGGTCGCGGCCCAAGAAACGTTCGTAGTTGCCCATGTCCTGGTCGGTCTCGAGGCCGGAATCGAGGACGAACACCTCGCCGTGCTCGATAGGATTCATCGTGCCGGCGTCCACATTCAGGTACGGATCGATCTTCACGAGATTGACCGCGAGTCCGCGCGCGGTGAGCAATTTCCCGATGGATGCGGCGGCGATGCCTTTGCCCACGGCAGACATAACACCGCCCACGACGAAAATATATTTATGACCCGCGCGCGCACGCTTCATATCACCACTTTACCATGCCACGCGGAATGGGGTGCAATTTGAAGTATGGGGAGAGCGCACGAACGTACTCGTTCGTGCATGACACGGCTCATATCGGCTTCGCCGACATTCGCCCCCTACGGGCGCCTCGCGGCGGTGTCACGAGTGTAGGTACCTCCGGACGGCTAGATAACTGGACAAGGCGCCGAGCCCGATGCTCGTGCCTGTCACAACCACGAAAAATAAGAGGAAATTGGCCGTGTAATAGGTAAACGAGTTGAAATTACCGAATAAGAGCTCGGTCGTGGGATCAAGCCCGATCAAGACAGGATGATAAAGCAGGATCGGGTACAACAGTATGAGAACAAGAACGCTCGATACGACTCCATAGAGGACTCCCGCGACCATGAAGGGGCCGCGCACGTACCACCTGCTCGCTCCGACCAGATTCATGACGCCTATTTCATCGCGGGCGGTGTAGATGGCAAGCCGGATCGTGTTGAGCACGATGAGTACCGCACAGACGGCGAGGAAGATCGTCTTTGCGATGCCGTTCTTTTTCGATGTATCAATGATGTTCGTGAGACGGTCGATGGCCGTCTTGTTCTGGTAGAAATTCACTTTGTCGATAGCGACGCCCGCACCGGATTGTGAATCTTGCTGCGCCTGGAGATACTTGGCGATGCCTTCATACTGGCTTGTCTGCTTCGCACGGATCTCGAGCGAGGCACCCAAAGGATTCGTACCGAGCTCATCGAGCGCCTGTATCGTCAGCTGATCATTTTTATGGCGCTCCCGGAAATCGGCCAGAGCTTGTTCGCGGCTCATCAAGGCGACGGATGCGACCTCAGGAAGCGACTGGAGTGATTTGTTGATCTGCTCTATCTGATCCCCCGTCGCATTCGTCCGGAAGTAGACCGTCACATCGACTTTGTTGGTGAGATCTTTCAGGGTGGCGGTCATCGCGGCATTGGAGATCATTATGTTCACGAGCATGAACGACATGATGGTCATCATGAGTATCGCGGAAAGCGAGACGAATCCGTTACGGACAAAGCCGACGAGTCCGTACCGTGCTATCCGTTTTGTCGTCGTCCAGTATGACATGTTGATATTGTACTACTACAAAAAGTACTTCCCTTCTTTGTCGTCGCGGACAATGCGGCCCTGATCCATGGTGACGACCCGCCGGCCTACGGAATCGACAATGGATTTGTTGTGGGTCGTGAGAAGGACGGTCGTCCCAAGGTCGTTGATCTTCTTGAGGATCTCCACAATATCGTGCGCGTTGATGGGGTCGAGGTTGCCCGTCGGCTCATCTGCTATCAAGACGTCCGGCTGGTTCACGATTGCGCGCGCTATCGCGACCCGCTGCTGTTCCCCGCCGGAAAGTTCGTGCGGGAAGCTCCAGATCTTGTCGGAGAGCCCCACGAGGTCCAATACGTGCGGCACATCACCTGCGATATCTTCATCATTGCGGCCCGCTACCTCAAGCGCAAAAGCGATATTTTCGTACACATTTTTGGTGGAAAGGAGCCGGTAATCCTGAAATATCGTGCCGATATTACGACGAAGCTTCAAAAGTTCCCCGTTTGAGAGCTTGCTTACATCGCGTGAGCCGAAAAATACCGCGCCTTCGGTCGGGATGACCTCTGCGAACAGCATTTTGAGGAGCGTCGTCTTCCCCGCACCGGAATGCCCGACGATAGAGACGAACTCGCCTGGATCGATACCGAGCGTGATATCGGCAACTGCGGCGGCGGCACCATCAAAATATGTTTTTGTTACCTTATCAAAATAAATCATGTGCATTGCAAGAGTCTATTATACCGCAGCTGAAACTCCCTCCAAACTTTTCTCCGCATCAACGAACGACTGGATGTCGCCTTCGAGCACGCGCTCGACATCGCGGCGTTCGTGCTCGGTGCGATGGTCTTTCACCATCTGGTACGGATGTAATACGTACGAGCGGATCTGGCTTCCCCACTCGATCTTCGTCGATACGCCGGCAGAGAGCCCCCGCGATTCCTGCGTTTGTTCTGCTTCGCGCAATGCGTAGAGTTTGCCGCGTATCATTTCGAGAGCCTTCTCCTTGTTTTGCGCCTGGCTCCGCTCCGAGGTGACGTGCACACTAATGCCGGTCGGGATGTGCGTCATGCGCACCGCCGTATCGCGCTTGTTCACATTTTGCCCACCCGGGCCGCCGGAGCGCGCGACCGATATGTCGAGTTCCTTTTCGGGAATATGCGTCTCGGGCAGGTCTTCAAGCTTGGGGAGCACCTCAACGAGCGAAAAGCTGGTCTGCCGCTTCCCCGCGGAATTGAACGGCGACATACGCACGAGCCGATGCACACCTGCTTCGTGCTTGAGCGCTCCGTAGGCACCTGCGCCGTCTATCTCAAATGAGATACTGCGAAAGCCGCCCATCGTATTCTCGTTGGACGAAAGCAGCCCTGTATTCCAGCCTTTTGCCGCTGCGTATTTTTTGTACATCTCGAAGAGGATGCGGGAAAAATCTTCCGCGTCGTCGCCGCCAGCCCCAGAGATTATTGATACGAGCGCATCGCTCTTGTCGTACCCGCCGCCGCCCGCGAGCTTCGCCTTCAGGTCTTGATACTCCTTGAGCGCGGCCTGTGCCTTCGTTTTGTCGCTCCAAAAATCCGCCGCCCCCATTGCGGCTTCAATTTCGGCTATTTTGGATTCAAGCGCGGCTTTCTTGTCCATAGAGACGAGTATAACAAATGGAGAGGGCGAGCATCGTGCGCTCGCCCCCATCTCGCTTGCCTACTGAGCTTCAAGCTCATATCGAGGCTCCGTGAACACGTGGAGTTCCGAACCTTGTGCGCCCAGAAACGTCCGCAGCTCTGCGACACGATGATCCGTAACCTCACCGTCCGTCGCAATCCGCGTCCATAAGTCTCCCTGCCCCACCGTTATCCGGTCATCGTATGGAAACCGGAGCACTATATATTGGCGGAGATGGCCGGCGGCGTCGCGTTTCATCAGGTGGAAGACGAAGGTATAGACCATGGTCTTTCCCCAATTCGTTGAACGGATGAGGTGGCACGGATGTGTCACCGTGCTTATTGTGTGCCCTGCGAAAATTCCGTCAAAGGATAACTTGGAGCCACCTCCCGGATTTGAACCGGGGACCCCCGCTTTACGAAAGCGGTGCTCTACCAGCTGAGCTAAGGTGGCGACGTTGCCCATCGTACGCT
>CAZQGK010000065.1:0-4626 GCA_964592945.1 uncultured Candidatus Saccharibacteria bacterium | reverse complement strand
CTTTCATAAAGCGCTTGCCGTTGCATACGTCGCAGGTCACATACACGGTCGGCAAGAAGTGCATCTCGACGGCCACGAGCCCATTGCCTTGGCACGCCTCACAGCGACCGCCTTTTACGTTGAAGGAGAAACGCCCCGGCCCCCAGCCGCGCGCACGGGCCTCCTCGCTCATCGCGAACATATCGCGGATGTGCGTCCATGCGCCCGTGTAAGTCGCGGGATTGCTGCGCGGCGTGCGTCCTATCGCGGACTGGTCTATCAATATCGCCCGCCCGAGATATTCGGTACCTGAGAACTCTTTGGCATTGTAGATTTTTGCGGTGCGGTATCGTTTGTCGAAACGCGCCTGCAAATTGCGGTGAAGGATCTCGTAGAGAAACGTGGACTTACCCGAACCGGAAACGCCCGAAACAACGACGAACTTTCCGAGCGGTACATCAACGTTAAGATTTTCTATATTGAACTTTCCCGCCCCGCGTACCTTAATCTTCCCGCGGTCGGCCGTGCGCCGTTTCTCGGGTATCTCTACACGCTCCTCGTCGCGCAGATACGCGAGCGTACGGGAGCCGGACTTATTCGACTTCGCCGTGAGCAAATCTTCAAGCCAGCCGTCTGCGACGACTTCCCCGCCGTGCACGCCCGCACCGGGGCCGAGATCGACAATGTAATCTGAAGCGAAAATCGTGTCTTCATCGTGCTCGACGACGAGGACCGTGTTGCCGAGATCGCGTAGGTGTTTCAGCGTCTCGATGAGCTTGTCGTTGTCGCGTTGATGCAGACCGATGGTAGGCTCGTCGAGTACGTAGAGCGCACCCACGAGGCCCGAGCCGAGCTGCGAAGCGAGCCTGATGCGTTGCGCCTCGCCGCCCGAGAGAGTGTTCGCCTTTCTGTCGAGCGTCAGATATTCGATGCCCACATTGAGCATGAACTGCAGGCGGGAGGTAATCTCTTTGATGGCCACGCGAGAGATGTCCTGTTCTTTCTTTGTGAGCTTGAGCTTGTTGAAAAAATCCATCGCATCTTCGATAGAGAGCGACGAGAGGTGGACGATGTTCATACCTTTGGCCGGACCGTCATGATTCTCCGGCTCTTTCACAGGTCCGAGAAATACATTGAGTGTCTCCGGCCGCAGGCGCGCACCTTGGCAGACATCACATGGCTCATCGCCGAAGAAGTATTTGGTGCCGAGGCCTTTACACTCGGGACATGCGCCGTAGGGGGAGTTGAATGAGAAGAGGCGCGGTTCTATTTCAGGAAATGAAAAGCCATCGTACGGGCACATGAATTTGGCCGAGACGATGCGCGACTCCCCCACCGCGTCCGTGATTTTTACCAATCCCTCGCTCTCGTGGAGTGCGCGCTCGATGGCTTCCGATGCACGCTCACGTGCGGCTTTCGCATCGTCTACGAATTCGGAGACAAATATCTCGTCGACGACGATATCAATGTCGTGTTTGAAATGTTTTTTGAGGTCGACGCGCTCGCGGAGGGATTTCTCCTCGCCGTCGATGACCGCTTTCTCGTAGCCTTTGTTGAGCATGTCGTAGAGCAACTGGTAGTATTCCCCCTTGCGTCCGACGACGACGGGTGAGCTGATGCGGATTTTAGCCGCGGAGACACCTTTGGTGAGTTTGCCTGTCGATACTTTGTGTTTACGGGCTGCTTCAACGATAGTAAGCACCGATTCCAATATCTCTTCGTTGGAAAGTTTGCGTACCTCGCGTCCGCAGATAGTGCAGTGCGGCTTGCCGACACGCGCGTAGAGCACGCGCAGGTAGTCGTATATTTCAGTAATCGTCGCGACCGTGGAGCGCGGGTTATTGGAGCGGGACTTTTGGTCGATTGAGATTGCAGGTGAAAGGCCCGTTATCTCGTCCACATCGGGCTTCTGCATCTGCCGCAAAAATTGGCGAGCATATGCTGAAAGCGATTCCACATACTTACGTTGCCCTTCGGCGAATATAGTATCGAAAGCGAGCGAAGACTTTCCGCTGCCCGAAAGTCCTGTGAAAACGACCATTTTATTGCGCGGTATCTCAACGCTGATGTTTTTCAGGTTGTGCGTGCGAGCGCCCTTTATAACAATCTTATCTGTTCCTATCTCTTTATCTCCCATATGATTCCGACCCCCGCTGTACGCTAGGGGTTGGTACGGGCCACTATACCACAATCAACAAACAAAACGGCGGCAGGCAAAACCTTGCCCGCCGCCAGTTTGGAACTAAAACACTTGCTTTAGTCCCCTTGTGTTCATGAGCACCCGACCTTTGCGGTCTTTGGCCGTCACGATTGCGAACCCCCGCGCACCCAGGGCCCGCTCACGCGCATCTAGGACCTCCGCTTCTCCTTCCGCGCGCCAGTTGAACGACTTCAAGATCGCCAAGGCCTCGTCTTGATCCAGTGCCGACTCGTCAATCTCGAACGTCGCCCCCGTCTTATCGCTCGATTTACCGACGTAGGTGATAGTGCGCTTTTCCTTGAACCACCATCGTCGTTGGCCGAAAGTGAATTTCATCACCTCCATGTCTTGTTCGATGAGCAGTGTGGCGGTGTTGGTCCCGTCGCGCTCTTCACCTTTACTCAGGCCAAGCACCCGGCCCTTCATCTTGGGCAGAAAAACCCAGAAGAAGTAGTTCATGAATTCCCGCTTGAGCAAATCGTCACCCGAAACTACGCAGCGTGCGAAGTCCAGGGCGACGTCTTGCCATGGGCAGAACTTGCTCACGATGCGGGTGATGTAGTTGGCGTCCGCGCGGCGATTCCTGCCTCCACGAATGTCGTTGATTTCCACCGGAAATCGTCCGAACTCGTAGAGGAACCGCTCACGGAAACCGCTCTCGAGTTCACCCGTACCGTACAGCAGCTGATGATACGCTTGTAGCAGCTGATGGCTGAACGTCGAGAAGCCCGTTCTCGGGATCTCGGGTTCGTGATGATCGACCATGCTGATCAGTAGAAGCTCCCGCATGGCCATGCCGATGTCGTAAGCGACGCGTCGCTCATTCCCGACATACGGTACAACCGGTTTGTCGAGGGTAAGAGCGGTGAGCGCAAGGTTAAGCGTAGTCCGTGCAAAACCCGGTTCTTCCGGATAGGGCACGTAGGGTGTCCACGTGTTTTCCTGCTCCAAGGCAGGAGGTGACAGCGCTTTCATTTCAAGCCCTCTTTTTCGTTTTGTGGAACGGATTATGTAGAGGGGGTACTGTATACTATTCCCCGCAATATAATGCCTTTTAAATGGCTCTTTGTCAATCTTTTAGAGCCTACTCAATAGCAAGGGTTACTTATACACACCATGTCCCCTAAATGGGTAAAGTTTTAAGCCTTTCCGCAACACTAATTCCTGTTACGTTTAGAGTATTAAAAGACTAGTATTTAAGCCAAAATATGGACGAATTGCCTGATATTAGATTACCCATCGCGAAACGGGTGATTTTAGAGTCCTTTCGCACACAAACGGTAAATGGGAAGCCGTGCCTTGTATTTCAAATGAAAACGTATTCAGAGCTTTCGGAAGAGCCACGGTATCTGATTTCAAGTACGCTCCTCTCTGAGGAGAGCATGAGAGGAATGAAAGAAATGCTCGGAAAAATTGCTGAAAAATACCCCGAAATCTTCCCGAAATAACCTTATTATTAGCCATATTATCAAGTAAAAGAGCCAAATTATGCTACCTGAATACGAAAAACGAAAAGAACAAATTATTAGACCTCTCCATGAGAAACTTCTCTTAACACCCGTTCAAGTATCGTCTGTGTGTACAGACGCCGAGCAGGAAGCCAGTGCAGAGATTCAACGGCAAGGAACCTCTCGGCTCCATGTGGGAGAAATCTATGAAAAGACCTTAGAAGTGTTAGACAAAAAAGTCCGTAAAATGGTCGAAAAGTGGGATGCAGGGGATGATTTGCCAGATATTCTGAAATCGGCGCATAGGGGAACCTTGAAATAGTATTATTTTCAGCCATAAAAGGCTCATATCCTTTGCATATATTGTCCCCACAATAACCCTTGCTATTGAGTAGGCTCTAATCTTTTAGAGAATAGCCGCCTCTTCGTGGAGCTCGACGCCGAATTGAGATTTGACCGCCTCTTTTACCTCGTCCGCGAGCTGCGTAACATTTTCGGCTGTTGCGTTACCTTGATTCACGATGTAATTCGGATGCTGAAGGCTCGCTATATCGCCGCCGACGGTGACGCCTTTCATTCCGGCTTTTTCGATAAGCCAGCCGGCCGGTACTCTCCCCTCGCGGGACTTCACCTGTTTTTCGTGTTCGAACATCGCAACGATTTCCTGCGGCGCTTTCGGGTTCATAAAGTATGAACCTGCGGCGCGGACGTTTTGCAAATGCCGCTTCTCTCGCTCGGCAATTGTTTCCTCCGCGAGCCGGGTACTTTCCGCAGGTTCAATTTTCTCAAGCCTAAGAAAAACACGCGTGATAATCCACTCGGGATGGTCTTTGAAAAAGCTGTGCCGGTATGAAAAATCACACTCAGGGTTGGTAAAGTCGCGCATTTCCCCGCTCTCCGCATTGAGTGCCCGCACCCGCGTTACAAAATCTTTTATCTCCGGCCCGAATGCTCCCGCATTACCCCGCACCGCTCCGCCGATAGTGCCGGGAATACCTG
>CAZQGK010000064.1:0-4654 GCA_964592945.1 uncultured Candidatus Saccharibacteria bacterium | reverse complement strand
GCACCGACACAGCTTACTCAAGCCGAGCGCGACGCGCGAGCTATTGCCCAAATGGAAACGGAGGCTCCGGTGCAGTTGAAACCGGGGGCTGAGAATCCGTCAGGAAAAGTGTGGAACGACCCGATGCTCACAAAAGATGAATTCGTTGCTGACTACAAAGCCGTATATCCTAAAACCGGTCTCACGGACGAGCAGCTTGCAGCGAAATTTGACGCTGGACAGCGACTCAACCCCGAAACGAGAAGCCTTAAGCAAGAGTTCACCACCAAGGCTCCCGATCTTCCGGCGGAACCCGCACCTGAAGTAATTGCGCCAAAAGCGGCTGTTGCGCCTGAGGTTGCGCCCGCGCCAAAGGCGGTCGAACCTGTGACTCCGGCGCCGGAAGTTGCATCAGCGGCGGAGAAGCCGTGGTACAAACGCGCGTACGAGTCGGTGTTTGGAAAGAGTGAACCGCCCGCAGCAGCCGAGATGCCAAAAGCAGCCGTTGCGCCTGAGGCTGCGCCCGCGCCAAAAACGGCTGAAGCTCCGACGCCGAGAGCCGAACCGGCGCCGGCAGAGACGACTCCTCCCGCGCGTGGAGCGGCGGAACCTACGCCCGTTGCGGAAGCCCCGAAAACTGTTGAACCTGCTCCGAGGATATCTGAGCCGGTGAGGACCCGAACCCAGGCAGAGCTCGACCAGGCCGCGATTGAACGGATGGCGGGAGAAGGTCCTGTCGCACAGAGGCCGGGAGCGGAGAACCCCTCAGGCAAAGCATGGAACGATAGGACGCTCACGCGAGATGAATTTATCGCGGATTACAAAGCAACGTATCCGAAAACCACTCTTAGCGACGCGCAGCTTGCGGAGCGATATGCCGCGGGGCAACGGCTGAATCCTGCGACCGGCCGGCTAAAAGTCCCCGAAACTCCCGCGGCGCCGGAAGTCGCTGTGCCCGCACCAACGACTCCCGTGACAGCAGTTGCGCGAGAACCGATTTTCCGGCCTTTCAGCGAGTGGACAAAAACCGGCAAATTGGTCATTGGCGGCGGTGCAGTCATTGGCGGTCTCGCTCTCTATAACAATCTAATAAATCCCAATCTGATACCTGTCGGCAAAAACGTGCCGGCACCCGAAAAGAAGAACGACGTTACTCCGCCTCCTCCGAAAGCCGAGGTGCCACCACCTGTAGTCCGCAAGGACGTTGTGCCGCCTCCTGTCACGAGGACGCCGTGTGGCCCGAACGACACATTCGCCAGCAGTGGCTGTTACCCGCCGTACGGATCTAGCGCGCCGACCGGCCCGGTCTTCGATCAGGATTATTACTGCATTACGAGCATCAATCCGGTCGTCGTCGTTCCTGTACCGGCGGGGACGCCGTTCCCAACAGGCAAGTGTTATAACAGTCCGGGCGGCGGAAGCACTCCAAGTTCCTTCGGAAATCTCCTCGGGCAAATGCTCGGAAAGATGTTCGGCACTTCATCGCCGGCACCGACGACACCGACCACGCCACCGGTATCTCCGCCGCCAACGCAGCCGACCACTACACCAACGGTGGCGAAGCCATACGCGACTCTCATCGCACATCCAACCACGGTTCCGCCAGGAGGGAAGTCGCGCTTGATCTGGTCGAGCGTCAAAACGTCGAGCTGCGAACTTTTCGCTCCGGAGAACGTTTCGATAGCGACCGGTGTGACGGGCGCGACATCCACGCCTGCGCTCGCGACGACCACTCAATTCGTGCTGAATTGCAGCGCCACATCGGGCGCCACCACCTCAGCGCAGACGACGGTGACTGTTCACTAATTTGTACGCGGTGCTATACTGGCGGATATGAATACCACATACATTTTGTTCGGTGTTGTCGTGGCTGTAGCCGTCTGGGTCGGCGTCACGTACAACCGTTTCGTCACGCTTACCAATAGAGTGAAGGAGGGCTGGTCCGATATAGACGTGCAGATGAAGCGCCGGTACGACCTCATCCCGAATCTCGTCGAGACGGTCAAAGGGTATGCCAAGCATGAGGCGGGGACGTTGCAAAAAGTCACCGACATGCGTACGCGCGCGATGAACGCGACCGCACCGGCCGAAAAGGCGGAAGCAGAGAACATGCTCTCCGGTGCGCTCAAATCGCTCTTCGCGGTCTCCGAGAATTATCCCGACCTTAAGGCGAATACAAATTTCGTCGAGCTGCAGCGTGAACTCTCGGACACGGAGAACAAGATTCAGGCCGCCCGCCGCTTCTACAACGGTGTGGTCATGGAGCTGAATACCAAATTGCAATCCTTCCCGTCGAATCTAATCGGCAACATGTTCGGCTTCAAGCAGAGTGATTTCTTCCAGCTCGCGGAGAACGAACAAGCGGCAAAAGAACCCGTCAAGGTCAGTTTCTAGCGGCGCGCTTCTCCAAACGCGCCTCTTTTGGCGGGTCCATGTAGAAGGCATGTTCGCCGATATTTCTCAGCCAGACGAGTGATTTAAACACCTTCTTCGTCCGCTCGGTCATGCGCGTCTCGTTCGGGTCGTGCTCGTTCCAATCCGCGCGTTTATAGAAGAGTGTCTCTGGAGGCAGGCCGGTGATAGCAGAAAGTTGAGCGACGATCTCTCGAGCGGTTTTTCCTTTGAAACGGGAAGCGAACACATCCGCCAGTTGCTGGACGCCCCTCAGAGCCACACCTTCGAGCTTTTTCTCATTCGCCGTCCAGGTGAACTGGTGCTTCCAGTAAACAACTTCGTGTATCGTATTGCCCCAGCGCCCTGAAGCGAGGCGCGCAAACGTGACCTGCGCCACCGCTAGCTGCCCCATCGGCCCCTCAACACCCGCCTCAAAGAAGACATTCTTGGCGACCAGCTCGAAATCGTATTTGGAAAATCCCTGCTCCACGCTCTGTTCAATATGCGCCTGCGGACGTTTTTCGGCTGCTGCGGCGGTTCCCGGCATCGCCGTATAAAGCGTCATCCCCGTAAGCACGCTGCGAAGACCTTTCACCATTGTATCCGCCACCGCGTCGGCAGATACTTCTATTTCTTTGCCCGACTCGTCTTTGAGGAAATCGTCAAACAACTTCTTGGCTCCTCTCTGTTGTTCCGGCTTGACGCGGTCCATGCCCATGGCAGGAGTATACCCCGTCGCGTTGAGTTCGTCTGCGCGTGTATTATAGTGTTGCTATGGCATCACTGTATACACAACAAGGTAAGAATATATTCCGCACATGGATGCTCATGGGCGTTTTTTTCATACTCGTGATAGCGGTGGGATTCGTCATGTCGCAGTATTACGGCAATCCGGGCATTCTCTATATCGCCGTCGCATTTTCTATAGTGATGAACATCAGTGCATATTGGTTTTCCGACAAGGTGGCCATCGCGAGCGCAGGCGCGCATCCGGCGGATTCCGTTCAGTACATTGAGCTGCACCGCATTGTGGAAAATCTCGCCATCACCGCCGGGCTGCCCAAGCCGCGCGTCTATATCATCAATGACGCACAACCCAACGCGTTTGCATCCGGGCGTGATGATAAGCATGCCGTGATAGCGGTGACGACCGGGCTTCTCTCGACGCTCGACCGCCCCGAGCTTGAGGGCGTGCTCGCGCACGAGCTCTCGCACATAGGGAATCGCGATATTTTGGTGATGACCGTCGCAGTCGTGCTCGTCGGGTTCGTATCCATTATTGCCGATATATTTTTGCGCATGAGTTTCCACGGAGGAAACGACCGTGACAACAAAAATCCCCTGATTCTGATAGGGACGATAGCCGCCGTCATTCTTGCTCCTATCGCGGCGAAGCTCATTCAGCTCGCCATTTCACGCAAGCGCGAATTTCTCGCCGACGCTTCCGGGGCACTCCTCACGCGATATCCCGACGGGCTCGCCTCCGCACTCGCAAAGATCGGCGCATACCCGGCACCGATGCATCGCGCGTCGACCGCTACCGCACACCTTTTCATCTCGAATCCGTTCGGCGGACAGAAGACCGGGGCATTCGTCGCGAAAATGTTCAGCACGCATCCGCCCATGCAAGAAAGGATCGCAGCCCTCCGGGGTATGGATATCTGATCATGGAAACACTCGAGCTGTCCGCGGATACGAGAAAACATTTCACCAGGGATGGGAGATTCATCCGGACCGATGCGTGGAAAAAAGAGGGGAGGTATGTAGACCTCTGGAGTATTGTGCACGTACTCTCCGGCATCGCGATGGGGTTTTATCCCCGCTATTTCGGCTTCAGCATGCTCGCGACATTTGTCATCGTCACGCTGCTCTTCATCATATACGAGATGTTCGAGGTCATCGTGAAGATAGAAGAGTATCCGACGAACCGTGTTACCGACGTCCTTTTCGGGCTGGTCGGATTTGCCCCCGTTTACTTCGCCGACCAGTATCTGGGAAGCACGGCAAGTATTTTCCTCTGCGGTATCGCGACGACAGTCGTCACCGTTGTGAGCATCATTGGCTGGTCCTCCTCTTACAAAGCGTCGGTGCTGGAAGGGAAGATGCGTGACAAGTTTATCCGCGAGCGCGACCTCCTGCGGCAGCGGCGTGTACAATTCGCCGCGCACAGAGAACGCCGCCGCCGCGCGCGCCGCATGCGCGGCCAGCCGCGTTGATTACCATGCGCAGAAGCGCATTTCGATGTAGAATCCCCGAATACGGAGGCGTCGCATAGTGGTCT
>CAZQGK010000063.1:0-4660 GCA_964592945.1 uncultured Candidatus Saccharibacteria bacterium | reverse complement strand
CTGCAGGGTGTCTTCGGCTTTCGGCGAGAGCGCGGCGAGCGACTCAATTTCTTTCGGCCCCATATCTGCATTAGTGGAAGTATCTTTCACTCCTTTGAAGCGTGCGCGTTGTCGTCCGCGAGCGGCTGCGACAGTCTCGCGTGCACGTTTTGTCTCTCCCGAACTTCTTTTTGTCTGGGTCGAAAGTGTTTCGGGCGGCATTTCCCCTACGGAAACCCACATGTCGATGCGATCGGCAACAGGGCCGGAAATTTTGCGCCGGTATTTTTCCACGAGGTGAGGCATGCAGCGGCAGCGTTGCGTACCCCAAAACCCGCAGGGGCACGGATTGAGGGCGGCGATAAGCATAAAATTTGCGGGAAATACCGCCGAGCCTTTCGAACGCGCGATTGATATTACGCGGTCTTCGAGCGGCTCGCGCAGCGCATTGATAACGTCGCGATGGAACTCGGGAAATTCGTCAGCAAATAAGACGCCGCGGTGCGCGAGTGTCGCTTCGCCCGGCCGTATGCCCGAGGAACCACCCCCGATAAGTGCGGCGTACGAAGATGTGTGATGCGGCGAGCGAAACGGCGGCCTGAATATTGCGTGGCCGTTCAGTGTGCCCGAAAGTGAATGAATAGTCGTCACTTCTATCATCTCTTCTTCAGAAAGGTCGGGAAGTATCGAAACGGTCGCTCGTGCAAGCAAGGTCTTACCCGTTCCCGGCGGGCCGTAGAGAGCGATGTTGTGTCCGCCCGCTGCCGCGATGATGAGTCCGCGCTTGGCGCTCGCCTGCCCGCGTATTTCATCGAGCGCCGTGTCATCGTGCTCGTACGCGGGTCGCGCGCGATGGAACGCGGATTTTTTAGCATCGGGCTTTGCCAGTTGTTCCAGCGCGTCAGCAAGAGATGCGACAGGATGAATATGCAGTTCGGAGATAAGTGCTGCTTCAGCGGCATTCTCTTGCGGCACATAGAGGTCGGTGAATCCGGCGTCCCGTGCGGAGGCAGCGATGGAAAGGCAGCCGAGTATGCCACGCACGCCGCCGTCGAGCGAGAGTTCGCCGGCAAACAACTTGCCGCCCGGGTCGAAGCGCACCTGTTCCGAAGCAAGCAAGAATGAGAGTGCGAGCGGTAGGTCGAAGACCGCGCCTTCTTTTTTGAGTGCCGCAGGGGCGAGCGAGAGGACTATCTTTTTGTTGCTGCGTTTCGGGGATTCCAGCTCGCCGGTATTTTTTATCGCAGCGGCGATACGGTCTTTCGCTTCCTCCACCGATTTGTCCGGCAGCCCGACTATGGTGTACGCATGCAAGCCTTTGACGATGTCGCATTCCACCGAAACGACAGTGCCCTTCGGCAGCATCGGCTGCGCGCCATATACGCGCGCAAATCCGGAAGCGATTTTTTGCTTCTCACCCATTCGCGCAATTGTAACAAGCGGCGGCGCCTTTTGGCGCCGCCGCACCCTGATATGTGAATCGAACTTAGGCGTGTGCGACGCAGGTGCGCGCGGCGGGATTCGCTTCAAGACGGTCAAGCGGTATCTCCTCTTCACCCACTTCGCAAATGCCGTACGTGCCTTCCTCGATCTTTTCAAGAGCATCCACAATGTCTTTGTGTCGCTTTTCAAGCTCTTCTACGAGCGGCACGTTGGTCACGAGCTCTTCGATCTGGTCGGCCGCGTCGTTGGGATCAGCCTCTTCACCCGAAAGTCCGCCCGAGTTGCCCTGCCAATCGCCGCTATCTCCGAGGATGCGACCGTGCCCCCCGAGCTCTTCTTCGAGCGAGTCCTTCTCCGCGCCCAGAGCGCCGCGCAATTCCTCCAACTGATCTTCGGCCAGGTGTTTCATGTTTGAGAGTATAGCAAAACGTGTGGACGTCACGCTAGAGCCTCCGCCCCGCCTGCAGACGGCTCAGAATCTCCGGGAAGGAATACGGGCTTTCGGCGATGACAAGGATGTTCGGTGTCGGGAAGGAATAGTAGAGCTGGACCGTCCCGGGATCATCTTTGAGGACGCGGGTGTCGTAGTTGCGCATGACAAGGTCTTTGTACATGCGCTTGATCGGGAGACCGTCCTCACTCTGCGCAAGAACTGGTACGGAGGTAAAGAACGGTGCGAAATCAGTGTTTAGATCATCCTCCCACCGGAGCATCGCTGAGAACGCGTGGTCATACGAAGTGACGGGTACGATGATAATAGGCGCGTTCTCATCGACCGCGTGTACTCCGAGGAAAAAGTCGTTGCCGAGCGCGCGCATGAGGTCATCCGGAGGATGCGCACCCAGGGCGAGCATAAATTCTTGGAATGTCGCTGCGCGATTTCGCGCCGCTCCGTCGTCGGGCGTTATCGTGATGACGGGGACGATGCGTATGATAGAGCCGAGAGTCCGCTGGGAGACCGTACGCGCCGCTTCGAGTGTTCGTTTGAGGTCCCCTGAGGACTTGGCACTAATCGAAAGCGGAATACTTTGCTCTGCGAATAGAATCGATGATCCCGTGTCGGCCTGCGGTGGGTTTTGTTGCTGATTCATTACAAATGAAACTCCGAAAAGCGCCGCTGCACCGAGACCTATAAGTATGAGTGCCCCGAATATGATACCCGCCGTTCGCCGTGTCCGCTGTTTCGTCGCCGGAGTCTCGGGCGACGGCCCTTCTTTGTGGGCCCGGCGGTCTTCCTCGAGAGAGGCGGCTTTTACGAGTGACATTTTGTTGTCCCGTACGACGTTCTGCAGGTCGTGCTTGAGCGTATGAACGGCGGCAATACCGCTCACATCATTCCCAGCCTTCTTCGGAGTTACCATGGAAGGTATTTGATCGGCGCGGGCAGATTCTCGAGGCGGAGTTGCAACCGCATTTACAACTCCCGCTCCCGCGCTTGATGCAGATACCCCTACCTGCTCCGGTGGGCGACGCTCCGGCAATTTGACCGCCTCGAGGATCTTCGCAATATCGTTGCCGACGGCAGGCCCGGCCAAGTTTTCTTTGGGCGAAACGGGCACCTCCTGTTTTATGGGCGGTTTCGATTGACCCCGGAGCGCCTCCATCGTGGGCGCGGGAGCGGGTGTGACCGGCACGGATGGCGCCGGAGTCGGTACGGGTACGACCGGAGGCTTGATAGGCGTAGAGGGCACCTCGGATCTTGCCGGAGCAGGCGCCCCGGGCGGAGGCACGGCTGGCTTTTGAGCGACGCGTGTCACGCGCTCTTCGAGGATGTGTATCTCAGGCTCCGGTCCTGTGCTCTGGGGTGCCGGTACAGCGTCAGGCGTGATGCCGCCCTTAGAAATTCCGCCTGGGTCTTTCGCTTCTTCCGCCATGATTATCTCCGCCGCTTACATCCGGCTTGACCCCCTTGCGCGAGGCCCATTCCGGATCAGCTGCCTTGATAGAGAGATTATAGCGCCCTTTATCGTCGATCTCTTTGATAACGACGGGGACGATATCCCCGATTGCGAGTGCGTCGGATATTTTGCCGATGCGGAACGGTGCTACCTCGGAGACATGTACGAGCCCGTCAGCTGCCGGCCCTAGCTTCACGAATGCGCCGAAGTCCATGAGGCGGACGACCGGTCCTTCGAATCTGTCGCCGACCATGTATTCGCGTGTGAGGTCCGCAATCTCTTGGAGGGCCGCTTCCGCAGCCCCGCCCTTGCCCGTGATGAATATCGTACCGTCCTCTTCGATGGTGATGTCGTCGGCGCCTGTGCGTTCACGAATACCGTTTATCATCTTGCCTCCGGGGCCGATGACGAGCCCTATCTGGTCTTTCTTCACTACGATCGTGAGGATTTTCGGTGCGCGCGGGCTGATGTCGGCACGTGGTGCCGCAATTTCTTTTGTGATGACATCGAGAATTTGCAAACGCGCCACGCGGGCCTGCGCGAATGCCTCAGTGAGAACCTTGAGGGGTACGCCCTCTACTTTCACGTCCATCTGTACTCCCGTCACTCCTTCTGAGGTGCCCGCGACCTTGAAATCCATGTCACCGTGGTGGTCTTCCGGTCCTTGAATGTCGGTGAGTACCTTATAGACACCTGCTTTTGCATCGGACATAAGGCCCATCGCAATGCCCGCGACCGGGCGTGTGATGGGGACCCCGGCATCCATGAGTGCGAGTGTTCCCGCGCAGACGGTCGCCATCGAGGTCGAGCCGTTGGACGCAAGACATTCAGAAACGATGCGGATGGTGTAGGGGAAAACATCTTTCGTAGGCAAGACCGCGCGCAAAGATTTCTCCGCGAGCGCTCCGTGCCCCGTCATGCGACGGTTGAACCCACCGACGCGTCCCGTCTCGCCGACAGAAAACGGCGGGAAATTGTAGTGGAGCATGAACGTTTTCTTCGTATCTTGGAATTCAATGGTATCGAGGAGCTGCGCATCGCCGGGGCCGCCGAGCGTGAGTGCGGCGAGGACGTGCGTTTGTCCGCGGAAAAAGAGACCGGTACCGTGGATAATCGGAGAAATGCCGCCTGCCTGTGCGCTGAGTGCGCGGATCTCGTCGAGCGCGCGTCCGTCGACACGCTTCCCCTCTTTTATAGCAAGGTCGTGCACGTACTCATCGATGCGTAGCTCGAAATACCCGTCGAGGAGCTGCGGCTTCACGTCGGGAAATCTCAGAATGGCCTCCGTCGCCCACGTCAATTTCATTTCGCCGAATGCCTCCTTCGACATGATACCGTTC
>CAZQGK010000062.1:0-4673 GCA_964592945.1 uncultured Candidatus Saccharibacteria bacterium | reverse complement strand
GACACGGGTGTGGTCAGATGAGAAAAAAGATTGGACGTTCTACGGGCACGACGTAGTCTCCGCACGCATGACGAAAAAAATACTTAACGAGCTCAAATTCCCGAAAGAGACGATACACAACGTCGCGACATTGGTACGCACGCACATGTTTTTCTCGGACCCGGAGGTTGTCACGCTTTCTGCGGTACGCAGAGTGATAGCGCGTGTGGGTAAAGAAAATATTAACGACCTTTTGAATTTGCGCGTGTGCGACCGCATCGGCACCGGCCGGCCGAAAGCCCATCCGTTCCGTCTGCGCAAATACATGTCGATGGTGGACGAGGCGATGCGCGACCCGGTATCCGTCGGCATGCTGAAAGTGGATGGCACGAAACTCATCGAACTCGGAGAGAAGCCCGGTCCCCGCATCGGCTGGATACTGCACGCGCTCCTCGAAGAAGTACTCGATGACCCTAAGAAAAACACCGAAGAATACCTGGAACGAAGAGCGGCAGAGCTTATGAAAATAGAGGATGTCGAACTGCGTAAACTCGGCGAAGCGGGCAAAGACCGTCGAGAGGAGGAGGACGAAGCCGCAGTGCAAAAGTTGAGGGAGAAACACCACGTAAGTTAGCAAGAAAAGGTCACAAGTCGCTCAGCTTCGCCGAGCGCTCGCGACCCCGCCTCGCCGCCCGTTGCATCGATTTAGATGCAACGGGACCCCGGCTCCGGCCGCCTTTTCTTTTGCGCGCAAGCACACCGGAGCTACGCTCCGAAGATGTGCGCAAAAGAAAAGGCCGGCTCACCTGGCGACGGAATTTTCTTTCTTTTCATTCTGTCGCCGTCGTGAGACGGCCTTTACGTTATCTCCGTTCCTCCAAAAGAACTTGAGTTCATACACGAAGTACGTTGGCGTCCAATCGACGCAGAGGCGTCGTATAATTTAGTAGCGTAGTACTCTTGTAATGTATTTACCCGGACATTGTTAGAGTCACGAGAGACATAAAGAGCGGCCGATATGAATAATAGCCCCCTATAGGACATAGTAAAGGACATCATGGGGATAAACTCTGCCCTATATCGGACAAGCCAAAATGCGCCTATATATCGAGCTCTATTGAGATGGGGCAGTGGTCTGAACCCATGACATCGGCATGTATCTTTGCCGAACGGACCTTGGATGAGAGGGCCTTGCTCACGAAGAAATAGTCTATCCTCCAGCCCACATTACGCTCCCGCGCATTGGCGAAGTGGGTCCACCAACTGTAGTGACCGGCACCTTTTGTGAATAGACGGAAGGTGTCCACAAATCCAGCCTCAATTATGGTATCGATGCCCTCGCGCTCTTCTTTTGTGAAACCATGTTCGCCCTCATTGGCCTTGGGGTTCGCCAAATCATCCGGCGTATGCGCCACATTGAGGTCGCCGCAGAAAACAACGGGTTTGTTCTTCTCCAATTGCTTACAAAACGCGAGAAACGCAGGATCCCAATGCTTGTACCGAAGTGTGAGACGGCTCAAATCGGGCTTGGAATTGGGAGTGTACACATTCACGACATAAAAATCCTCATATTCAGCGGTAACGACGCGCCCCTCCTCATTTGGATCGCCGTAGCCGTCCGCGAGCTTGTATTTCTTGAGAATATCCTCCGGAAAGCCGAAAATAAGGCTCAAAGGCTTTGTTTTTGAGAATATCGCAGTTCCGGCGTAGCCCTTGCGTCCCTTGGAAGAATTCCAATATTCCTCGTATTCGGGCAAATCAACCTCGGATTGATGCTCCTCTGCCTTGGTCTCTTGGAAGCACGCAATATCCGGTTTCACCCTGTCGAGAAAGGGTACAAGCGCATCTTTGCGATGGACGCTCCTGATTCCATTCACATTCCAAGAGACGAGTTTCATATCACAAAGATAGCATGGGAGTTTCACGGGAAAATCATCTCCACAATGTAAGGATGTAACGCGGAGAGGAGTAGAACGTCTTATCCAATAGCGGGAGAAGATTCTTCCGCCTAACAACAAAATTATGGAACATATCAGCAACATCATCGCACTCAAGAAGGAGCAACTGGGGCTTGATCGTATCCGGCGGCAGCTTAGCCTCTTCGCCGCGCCGAAGGAGAAGGGGAGCCGTGAGTGGAATCTCTTCAACCCCGTACTGCACGACCACGCCGATTCTTACCCAGTCTCCACACCGCGCAGAGCAGGCACGCCACGGTACCCCAATGTCGTACCCATTCACCGCTATCCGCGCCACCTCACTCCGACCTTCGCCCGCCAATAGCTTGCATTAAAAAGAATCCCCGCGCGGCTTACGCCGCGCGGGTGTTTGAAAGTACTACGAATGGGAAAGTTCCTGCTCGCACCGCTCGACAAACTCTTTGAGCTCCCGCAACCCCATCAGCGCTTCCTTGGTGCTGCCGCTGGCGAGATCTTGCGAGACTTGTTTGACGAGTGTGATGCCAAGCGACTCAAACTTAATAGCCGACGCGGTGATGAGCTCAATCTTTGGCGCCACGTAGCCCGGCAGTTGCGCAGCGTCCATACCGAGAGAAAGTCCCATGCCGCCCAAGATTCCATTGAGTTCCCTGAGGAGCGTGCGTCCGACTCCACGAGTGCGTAAGAACTCGGCTTCGGTCATGGTCACAATGTCCCGCACCGTAGGCATATGCGCGTACGAATTCCTGATGCAACTGGCGAGCCGGCCAGACGTCTGAAGCTCATCCGCTGGAAGCGCAAGCAGTGCGAGTAGCCTGTTAAATTCCTGAACGTCCATATCATTCTCCTCTGTTGCAGTTAGAAAGTAGTCGCATCGAGGGTGGGGTGATCCTCCCCACCCTCACTGCGACCAATTCCCAACGTTTTCAAAGAACTTTTCTTTATAGAGAGTTCGACTTTCACAAACTCTCTAACAAGGGCAGGAACATTTGCGTTCCTGCCAATAGCCAGCGGGATATCACAAGCCCGCTTCGCGATCAGCGGCCTTCTTTTTGGCCAGTCGTTCCAACTCCTCCCGAAGTTGCTCGGCGTACTCAATCAAGTCACCAATATTCGCGAGAGCTCCCTCGAGGTCTGAAGTTAGGAGTGGATTGCTGGACTTGCCGGACTGAAGCGGCGTATACACCTTCGAAGCACGCGTTAGCAACTCCGTGCGAATTTCCCCCGAATTTCCAAACGTATATTTAGACATTGTCGTCGTTCCTCCGTGGATGAAGCTGTGCGCCGAAGCGCTGTTTCAATGACCAAAGACAGCGGCTGAATGCCTTCTGTCTCACTTTTCCGACGCATATAATACTTTATTTATTGATTTTGTCAATGATAACACGATATTCTGTTGACTCTTTCCGACAACACATATATGCTGACCTCATGCCCTTAGCCGTTCGAAAAGCTCTGGAAACAATCGGCCTCGGCGACAAGGCTGTACGTGTACTTATTGTATTGCTCGAAAACGGCCCGATGTTCGTGGCATCCGTCGCACGCGCGGCTAAACTCAATCGGACGACCACATACGGAATTCTAAAAGAGCTTTCCGAAAAGGGCCTCGCTTCGTCGGCAAAAAAAGACGGCGTCACGCGATATCAATCCATCGCGCCAGAGCTGTTGCCCGGCTATATCGAGAGGAGAGGAAAAGAATTGCTCGAAATGCAAGCCGAAATCAGCACGCTGCTTCCGCAAATTAAATTACTGCGATCAAAAGGAAGCACGTTGCCAAAAGTCCAATTCTTTGAGGGGAAAGAAGGGATGCTCCAGGCATTCGCCGGAAAACTCGACAACAACAAGGCAAAGGTTATCTACGAGATTACTGGAATGGACGCCGGGTATGAGAAGCTGGGGCCCCAATTCATCGATTATTATCTAAAAAAACGCACGGCGATGAAGATTAAATCGGAATATATCGCACCTGATACACCTTTTGCGCGAAAAGAAGCCGAGAACGACGAAAAATACTACCGACAGGTAAAGTTCATCCCAGCTCAATATGCGATGGACACCGAAATTTCTATTTATGGCGACAATGTGTGTATCGCATCTTTCGCAGCAGAAAATCCGGTCGCGATAGTAATCGAAGACGAGACGATTGCACACACCATGAAAACATTATTCGACTACGTACGCTCGACGGCGAAATAAACACTCTCACATACCCAAGTATATGAGAGTGTTCCTATTTTCTTCGTTTGCCGTGGAATGCTTGGTGCACTTCGCGGAGATGTTTGTCGGTCACGTGCGTGTAGACCTGCGTCGTCGCGATGTTGGCATGGCCTAAGAGCGCTTGCACTGAGCGGAGGTCGGCGCCGTTACCTAGCAGGTCGGTCGCGAAACTGTGACGGATGACGTGCGGCGTTACTTTGCGCGTGATGCCCGCCTTGATGGCGTACTGTTTTACCATTCGCTCCACCGAACGCGGCGTGATGCGCGGGAGATCTTTGGTCTTCGGCGCGCCTTTTCCGTACGAGACAAACAGAGCCTCACTCATGTCGGTGCGTTTTTTCATGTATTCAGCGACTGCTTTCTTCGCTTCGGGCGAAAGAAAGACGACACGTACTTTTTCTCCTTTGCCGCGCACCGAAAATTCATCGCGCGTGAGGTCCAGGTCCTGATTGAGATTACACAGCTCCGACACACGAAGTCCTGTAGAAAATAAAAGTTCGAGAATTGCGCGGTCGCGAAGTGCTCCGAGCTCATCGCCCGTGG
>CAZQGK010000061.1:0-4685 GCA_964592945.1 uncultured Candidatus Saccharibacteria bacterium | reverse complement strand
CTTGAAAAGCTTGAAGTCCCACAGTCCGATCTGCGCAGCGAGCCACACCAAGAGGACTGCGTAAGCGAGAAAGATCAAGACGACTGTGACGATTTTGTGCTGCAGAAACGTGTTGACGATCTCGCGTAAGGACTTGCGAATGTCCGTCTTCACGAGGCAAAGGACAAGAAGTAATCCAAGGAGAATTAGGGTTATGATTTCACGGTTAGTTAGCATCTACGGCTGATTATGACATCGACCTCAGACAAATCAACTCGCACGCCGCTTCAAAACATTCTCATCTATCACGATTGAATGAGGTTTGGCGAGCGTGAAGGGATTCAAATCCCTAACCTTCTGATCCGTAGTTTCACATCGCGCTTATCTGAACGTGTCTTATCGTTTCTAGAGTTTTCTCTTTCTATAAATTTAAGCGTAAATAGTTTCCTAATGTGTCTGTGTTATCTCTATGTGTCTGAAGTTCGGCGAGCAAATTGCGACCAATTTTTTGAAATGAGCCAAGCAATTTACTTCTGCAGATCTATTCCTAGTAGTTCTCGTGGGAAAGAAAATGGGGGACCTGGATCAGAAAAGAGAGATTTGTAAGCCAAAGTCGCGGTCTCTAGGAGTCTGGCTGACACACCCAAGGCTAACGTAGTGAGCTCTTCGTCAATTACATGTGCAGCCTGAACCGTAGGTCTTCCAATTGTGGGTGACCCTGTGGATGTCTTTTTGGAATTCAATTGGAGTGCCCAACTACTGCCGTGAATCGTACCGCTCAGTTGTCGATAGAGAACATCCAAGTGCTTTCCCATAATCTGCTCCAAAAGCCCCTTTTGAAGTGGATCACTAGAAGTCATATTTGGTAAACTTGTATAACGCAACGAGTTTTGCACGGCGAAGGCTCTTGCCTTTTCCTCATAAAGTTTCATTTGTTCGTGTGATTCATTGCATGACTCATCCGTATGTGGCGAGGAACTGTCTGGGGTTGAGCCGACTCCGATGCAAGTGACTTGATGGCGTTTCTTCATGTATGTGTTAAAAGAAGAAAGTTCGTCAATTCCCAGTGCAATACTTCTTTCTAAAAGATCATTTTCCAATTCTGCGCTCAGTGCCCAAATTATAGTCGCCGCACTTTCAATCGCAACGCGACTGAGGGTATAAAAAGCGAACATTGGCGGAGGTAGTAACGGATTCTGATTCGAAAAAGTCTGTCTTACAGATGCCACCAGTTTTAGATGTTCTGCTGCCACGTAAAGTCCCGCTTGTGGATATTGCAAAAGTTTTGCATATGGGTGATCGGGGTCCACTGAAATCAAATTTATCGCCTTTTCGGCCAATGAACCAGAATTCGGAACGGGAGACGAATTCACAAAATCAATAGCCGCTTGTCCAGTTTTCAGGATGAACTCATCACTTGCGAAGTGCTCGGGCGCTATTTGATTCTCAGCTTCCACTTATTCACCTTTCACTGAAAGTAATCCAGCCAATGCTTCAAACTCTGTCGAGAGCAGTGGTTAATGATGACACTAAAACGAGAAAGCATTGAAAGTTTTTCATTAGTCGCGAGAAGTTTCAAAAAAGTGGGTTACATGAGGTGCGGCGGGGTCGGACTCGAACCGAAGACGACGGAATTATGAGTTATCCGTCGGTGTATTCTAACTGTTTCTCAATGTCCCTGTATGCGTGGAAATGCTGGGACAACACTTCAGAAATTTCAGGGAATCTAGAGGGGTGTTAGACAAGTGTTAGACAAAATCAATTCGGTTGGTTGGCAGGGACTCAACCCCCCCCAGCCTTCTGATCCGTAGTTTAGCCTGACGCTTATCTGAGTGTGTCTTATCGTTTCTAGTGTTTTCTTTTATTCGGTATTTACGCTCATTAAGCCTCTGACTATGTCCCTTGTTTCCCTATGCATCCTGAGTGTTGCGACATAATTATGACCAGCTATTCGGATAACTGATTTTGAATCATTTTTTGAGTGTTATCCCCGATGCGATAGAGATTCGCTATGAACTCAAACCATAGGCGAAATATGATTAAATAAAGAAAGGCGCCAAGTGGCGCTAACAGAATGTACATATAATCTCCATCAATCGCGGAAACCACAGCAAATCCCACTCCAACTAAACAAATAAGGACGACGCTTATCGCGTAAAAAAAGCCAATAACGCGCATCGTTATGAACTGTCGGAATTTAAAATCAAAAAGTGCTTTGATGAAACCCATGTCCTGTGTATTTTGCACGAAAGAACTCCATTTCTATAGCAATAAATAATAAACACATTATTAACAACAGAATAAGAAACTTGGTGTACGTTCAATATTATGAATTCCATTCCTGCTGTAATTTCTTAGAATTGAGTAAATAACCAGGAATGTCAATAGAGGATAAATATTGCCTCAATCTTTTTGCCTGCACAAACCGGGCAACCACTACCAGCAGTTCGAGCGTGGATTACTGCATCAAAGTTATGTCCCTCTTCACATTTCCACGGCATCTTCTTTTGCTTGCTCGGGTGAACTTTTTTGGATCCCAGCCAAATGCTTCTGCAGCGCTTGCAAGCTATCCAACGCCTTGATATTTCTCGAGGGAAAGGTACACATTAGTTTTTCAATAGATTACTTAGTCTTGTTCCACAAACTATTAATTCCATAATAACATCCAAAAGCAATCATAAAGAAGATGATAGATTTGAATGACTTGTCTTGGCCACAAACAGTGCTAAGGGAAAAGAAACATCCTGACAAGTATTCCCATAACCAAGAGAGCCCAAAAACTCCTGAGACTATTCCAATAGGTGATAGAACTATCAGTCCGAGTACAAACTGGACCATTGCTGCTGACTTTCCCGCCATAGCCACCTACAATCCGAATATGTTTGATGAAGAAAATAGTAGGTTAAAGGGTCTCCTAATTGCAACGATTTTGGCGTACATTCTTGCCATTGCTTTAAGCTTATTTATGAATCGTATTGTCAATAGTGATAGTTACGTAGTTTGGTTCCTTGAATACTCTTGGGTCATATACCTATCTTGGTTCCTCCTTTTTCTAGTGTATTGCTGGATTCCTCTGACCATTTTCCTATTCGTACAAGGACTAATCTTGAAAAGAAAATATTCCCTGCATGCTTTCAATGGCGACAGGACTATTGGAAATCTAAGCATTGTGCTTCCAATATTTATGGTTGCTATATTCGTAGGCACTCGGTTGATGTACGGTGGATAAGATAAATTGTTAGTTTAATCGTTACTAACATCAGTACTAGGCTAATTGAGTTATAGAAGGGAGTGGAAATGATTGGTTTTCTCGCTGGACTTGGATTGCTTTTCTCCTATCTGGGAGCGGCATGGACGGTAGACACCTCAGAAAGCTCCCTTTTTGGTTCTGGCCTAGGAGGTGCATTTGCGATTCTTGGAGTACTCACAATTGTTGGTATTTTCCTATTTCCTCGAACCGTTGGAACGGCATTTACCCCGATGAGTTTCGCAACTCCAATCGCATTCTTAATTGCCTTACTCAGACAAGGCTTCGGTTATTCGTTATTCATTCTTGCCGTAGGTGTTGGTGCTTGGTTAGTTACTTTCATTGTGGGCATGGTTCGTCCAGATGCAACCTAGGAGTTTGCCTTCAAGATTACTTGCAATATTTCTGTTATGTCTGACGCTTATTAGTTGTAGCTCATCTGGGGACTCTAATTTACAAACGAACACTTCTGTAAAAAAGCCATCCGCGACCATTGGTACAGACGGCCAACTAATTTCCATACAATCCGAAAATGTGCGTGCCGCAGGATATGACGAAGCCTCAATGGTCATGACCGTCCAATTCGAAAATGGAACTCTTTACGAGTACTACGGAGTTCCAACTAACCTGTGGACTTCTTTCATTGCGGCACAACCTCACCCATGGGGTCAGGTTGGATTCCCGAGGCTCGTTCAAGGTGGTATTCCATATAAGCGGATTGGGTGATTCACTTAATCTATTGAGGAGGCTCAATAGATCGCGATAAAGTTGGGATTCCTTGTGAAAAGTAAGGATTTGACGCAAAAGAGTTTCAAGTTACTTATACCCGTATGTTGCTTAGTATTTTTAAGCGGGTGTGGAGGAAGCCCATCAGAAAGTCCAAATACTTTTGGAGCAAGAGCAGGCGAAGATGGAGCCAAGTATTTCAAAGACCAAAATCCGGGACAAATAGCATCAGAAGATTCAGGTGCAAATTATTGTGCGACGATGGCGGAAGAAGGAGCCAACCAAAATAGATGGACCTTTGAAGAGACATTACAAGCAGCGGACTCTTGTTCAATCTGGTTCGCGACCGAGATGTTTAGAAAGTAATTGTTTTGACTTAGTCATCACCTAAAGAATTTGGAGTGAATTTTTCAATGGGAATTTTTGGCAAGAGAGGCGCAAGCGATGAAGAAATACTTAGCAGCCTGCTTATTACCTTTGGTCAGTCTATACAATGGATTGAGAAGGAAAACCAAATAGCCTTGAAGGAAGCTTGGGATATATTTGTAAATACAGTGGGGCTACTTGGAGATTCAAGAATGAACTCGGAATCTGCAATGGATGTAATCGTTGACAAGGCTTGGATGGCGGTAAAACCCGCCATTGGCACGGCCGCTGCTTCTTCGTAGTTCAAACTCGCAGGCTTCAAAGCTAAAGAATCTTTCCCAAATACCGCGAAATCCGATAGCGCTCC
>CAZQGK010000060.1:0-4859 GCA_964592945.1 uncultured Candidatus Saccharibacteria bacterium | reverse complement strand
CGCATATAGTTAGCCTTGTCGTTGTTTATGTCTTGGATTTTTGCAAATAACCCACAATCGCCCGCGACGCTTCACCGCGTGACAATGTGTACAGATCTTTTTTACTGAGGATTTTACTTTCATGTGTATACGATTGCAAAACGTAACCAGAATCCCGTCTCCGGACTCCGGAGTGCGCGACTTTATATACTCTTCGATCAGGTCCTCCTCACTATCCGTGCGCGACCGCCGTACGGGTCCAGTCGAACTTCCACGCGATCGCCTACGAGTACCTTGATCCTATGCAGACGCATCTTTCCAGCTAGATACGCGAGCACGCGCTCACCGCCTTCGAGCTTCACCTGAAAAAGGGTGTTGGGAAGCGCCTCATCGACGACTCCACTGACAACCTCAAGTTCGGTCATATCTGCGCTGGGTAGAATAGCAGCTCTGTGCGGGTTAGTCAAATCCCCGCGGACTATTTGCCGGCCTCAGGCACGACTACATTGATCTTGATGTCGGAAGCCTTATCCGGAAAACTATTTTTCCAGAACGGGGCAATGCGCGCATGTGCTTCTTGGACGCCGGAGAATCCGTTCACAATACCCTGAAATGCGGAGTTGTCTTTGCCCTCCAGTGCCTTCGCAAGGGCCTCCGTATCGACTTCCCAGATAACAAGGGCGGAGCCGGACACGGTAAGGTTGAGGATGCTCGGTTGACCTTCAATGCTGGAAGAGGCAAACCGGACGGAAAAATCGGTGAGCGGCTCCAAGGTGACCGGCATGTTATCGGCATCAGTGAATGCCGACTGAGCGATAGATTGCGCAAAGGCAGCCGAAGGAAATACCGGTACCGTCACGTGTGCCTTTTGGTGGATTCTCACTGAACTACCGGCTTCTGTCGTATTAGGTAGTGATTCGTAGGTAATCCGGATGAGGTCCGGAAATACGGAAACATCGTCCTTGGCCCGGCCGAGCACAGCCTCATGCGCTTTTGCCTCGAGCCTTGTGCGCACGGCGGCGACGGCGCTATCGAGCGCTCCGGGCGCTGTGCCGGGTTGTTCGCCGGCGAATCCTCCCGAGAATGCCTCACTCGATTTCGCATATACGCCCGCGTACATAGGCGCGGTCGACTTGAGCCCCGGCAAAGTGAATTTCGTCGTCGGACCGATGTTGTATTTCTCACCCGGTTGGTCCGCGGCGACCGTTACGTTCACCTGTCCCGGAGTCGAGCCGGCTTTTCCGGGGACTACGATATCGGATAGTGCGCGGAAGATGAGGCCATCGGGAGATTCGAACCGTGTGGTTTTCACCAAACGGACGGGAGTTGCGGAATACGCATTGTAGACGGTGATGCTGCCGGAGGATTTCGTTTCAACATACGTCGTACCCTGTGCCGCCACAACTTCGGAATCCTCAAGGTCGAACGTCTCGACGGTATACGCAAGCGTACCCGGTGTCGCATCCAACGCATTGACCACTTGGCGTGCCACGAGCGTTGCGGACGTGAGCGTAGCTGTACGCGACTTCGGTGTAACGGTGATAGTAGTAGAGGAAAACACAAAGACCAGCAACGCGGCAATAAGAAGAACGGCGAGCGATGCGGCCGCCCATATCCATAGACGCGTAGCACGGCGCGGCGGACGTTGGGGACCTCCGCCTGAAGCCTCACGGATGTCGGTATCCATGCGGTTGGGTGCCCCTGTGACCCGGAGCGGGCGTGAACGCACAGGAGGAGATATGCTCCGTATACCTCGCGAGGCGGGGTCGACCGGCCCATCAGGACCCGAAGCATCGGCTACGCGTATTGGTATGTCGCGTGCGTCATCTTGCTGGTCAAGCGGCTCCTCGACGGATGTTTGCGGTGCCCGGGGTGCGAACTGACGGGGCGGAGTCGGAGCTCCTGCGGGCGGCGTAATATCCTGAAAATAATCTTTTACCATGAAGTTTTCTCGAAATTATATCGCGCGACTTTTATATTCTACCTCACAAAATCATACCCGCTTTTCTTCGATGTTAACAAGTGCCGCGGCGAGCTGAATACCCGTGTCGACACGTACAGCCCCTTCGGGAAGCGCCCAATGCGCAAGGTCGAGCGGCTTGAGCGATGAAACGATGAACGGCTGTGTCGTCGTGGTGAATTGTGCGAAATCGATGCGGGAAAAAAGCGCACTGAGCCAGGGAATGAGGTCTTGATGGGTCGTGAGTATGAGATGGTTCGGTAAACGTTGGTGTTGGACCAATTTCGCAATGACCTCTCCGAAGGCACGGACAAGTTCCGGTTCGGCCTTTGCCGTTGCGGCGTTGACCGTCTCACACGCAGGGTCATGGCACTCCCCGCCCGCAATGAGGCGCAGCAAGGTCAGAGTGTCGTCCGGCATATTATTTCCGCTGATGCGTTTCAAGATCGAGCGCTTTCCCTCGGGTGTTGACGCGTGCTCCGTCGCGACGCCATCCCGTATCACCATGAAATTCGTCCCCTCACTGGCCATATCGACGACGACAAATTCATTGGGCGCCTCCGGCTTAACCCGCATGACGGAGAGCGTCGCATGAACCCCCGAGCGCCACGTGACCGGCCGGGAGCCGAAAAGTTGCTGCAGCGCGCTATTCACCGATGCGCGTAATCCCGGGTCGCAATCGCTGACAAGCGCAGAGACGGCAAGTTCGTTGCCGGACTTTCCTTCAGGCTGACTTGTCGGGTATCCGTTGACCTCGACGCGCAAGACCCCTGCTTCTATGATATTTTCCCGGACAAATTCGGTATCCCCGGCGAGTGCCTGTTGTGCGAGTGCGCCTATCATCTTCCCTGAAATGGATGTTGTTTTGGGGAACGTCGTCCGGGCCGCAAGCGTTTTTGAGTGCGTCCACGGAGCACGGATGATGGCGTAGACGGAGAGTGGTGTTTTCCCGCCGACTTTTCTATGATTTTCGAGCACGTGTTGCCCCGCTTCGATAAGATGCGTGCCGATGGCGGCAATAATCGCCTCGGGAGAACGTTCCTCGAGCGGCAAGAAGCGGCGCTCGGCGGCAAGTATGCGTACAGGCCCGTCCGTGGGTACTGCAAGTATAGCGACGGCAGCACTGCCGCTTCCGATATCGGCAACGGCGATTACCTTCTCGCCTGCCCGCCCGAGATTGATGCCAAACATTCAAGTAGTATATCGCGCATTTCAACGGGATTCGCCCAAGGTAGCCGCGTATGTGAGTAATTTAGACGAGAACCGCCTTGATGCGGCGAATCCCTGCTGCTACCGCTTCCTCCTTTTGAATTTTGAATGTACCGCCTTCGCCTATCTCGCGCGTGTTCTCGACGTGCGGACCGCCGCAGAATTCTATGGAGAACGCTTTGTCGAATTGCGGGTCAGTAGGCGTAGCGCCTTTCGGTCCGAGTGAGTAGACCGAGACCATGTCAGGGTACTTCGCACCGAATTCGTGCTCGGCGCCGAGTTTCTCGGCTTCTTCCCTAGGCAACGTCGAACGTATCATCGGCAGCTCCTCGGCAATTTTTTCGTTCACAATGCGCTCCACCTCCTTTATCTGGTCGGGCGTCATCTTCGAACCGTACGAGAAGTCGATGCGCAATCGTTCCTGCGTGATGTTGCTTCCGCGCTGTTTTACTGTCGGGCCGAGGACTATTTGCAGCGCTTTGAGTAAGAGATGGTGTGCGGTATGCAATCGAGTGGTCTTTTCGGATTGGTCGGCAAGACCGCCCTTAAATTTTTGTTCACTTCCGGCGCGGGAGAGAGCGCGGTGCTTTTCCATTTCCTTTTTGAATCCTTCACTGTCGACGTCGAGCCCCCGCTCTTTGGCGAGTTCGAGAGTCATTTCAAAGGGAAAGCCGTGGGTGGTAAAAAGCGTATAGGCTTCCTGAGCTTCTATGTGACCTGTCGCCGCAATCTTTTCAAACTCTTTCATTCCCGCTTCGAGCGTATGCGCGAATTGTTTCTCCTCCTTCCATATCTCGCTCGTAATAGTTTGATACGCCTCCTCGGAACCGAGCTCCGGGTATGCCTGCTTGTACTTCTCAATGAAGGAAACGGCACAGCGCACGAGCATGCTATCCGCCTCCTCGCCGTCCTGTATCTCGAGTTTTTGCGCGTGTTGCGCGGCACGGCGGATGAGGCGTCGTAATACATATCCGCGGTCGGTGTTGGCCGGCCTGACGCCGTCCCCGAGCATGAATGTTGCGGCACGCATATGGTCTGCGACGATGCGATACGAACGCTGATAGCGTTTATCTTCGTATTCCTTTCCGGAAAAATGAATGAGGAGTCCGATAACATCGGCGAAAACGTCGATGGCGAAAACGTCGGGATTATTCTGCGCGGCAGCGGCGATGCGTTCCAGCCCACCGCCGAAATCCACATTTTGCTTGGGCAGGAGTGCGAACGAGCCGTCCGCCTGTTTGATGTACTGCATGAAAACGGAGTTACCTATCTCGAGGAACCGTCCGCAATCGCAGTTCGGATGGCACTCGGGGCCGAATTGAGGGTCGTGCGGAGTACCGAAATCGTAGAACACTTCGGAATCGGGTCCGCCCGGCTCCCCCGCCGGCATGTTCTGAGGTACGCCTGCACGGCTCCACCAATTCTTACGGACGTCATAATAGAAGATACGCCCGCCCTGCATGCCGAGGCGGTAGCCGTCGGCTTCCGCGCCTATCTCGACGACCTTTGCCTCGATGCCTTTGCTCGCGAACAATTTCTTCCAAACTTCCGCGGATTCGGTGTCCTGCGGCACACCGTTCTTCTCGTCGCCGATAAATGCGGTCACGTACAAATTCTTGGAGTCGAGCCCGATTTCCTCCGTCAAGAACTCAAAGAACCACGGGAGCTGTTCTTTCTTAAAATAGTCGCCGAGCGACCAATTGCCGAGCAT
>CAZQGK010000059.1:0-5036 GCA_964592945.1 uncultured Candidatus Saccharibacteria bacterium | reverse complement strand
GCCGACCAGGTGCAGCGCGTATAGTTCGATAAACTCACCACAAGTAAATAGAAAAATCATATGGCAAAAGAAATCACAAAAATAATCAAATTGCAGATCGCCGCCGGTGCAGCTACTCCTGCGCCGCCGGTAGGTACCGCGCTCGGGCCTGCGGGTGTCAACATCGGCGAATTCGTCAACCAGTTCAACACCCTCACGCGTCCGATGGCGGGTTCTATCGTCCCGGTATTGCTCACTGTCTACAAGGACCGCACCTTCACCTTTATCGTGAAGAAGCCGCCGGCGTCCCGCCTCATCCTTAAATCGATGGGGATGGAAAAAGGCTCTGATAAGGCACAGAATAAGGTAGGCAGACTCACCAACAAGCAGTTGGAAGAGATTGCGACGGAGAAGATGGAGAACCTCAACGCGAACGATATGGAAAAGGCGAAGAAAATAATCGCCGGCACCGCCCGCTCCATGGGCATCGACTCGGACATCTAATCCGAAAGTAAATAAAAAGAAAAACGGCCGCGTCTGACGCGGCCGTTTTGCATGAACCAGTGGCATGCTAAGTTAGGATTTCGTAGAGCAGCACATCTTCGGTGTACGGCGAGATGTGTTCGGCGATGTGTCGGTCGTAGATTTCGACCCCATCGTGTCCCTCGCAGTAACCTGGCACCCACGGACCGCGGGGGCCTTCGTACACGGTGCCCCAACAGATAATGTTGGTGGACCAGATCAGTGAGTCGTCGACGAGGTGCGAATACCGGCGGATGAATTCGCAGATATTAGCGTTGGCGACCTTCTTGCCGACGAGATACTTCGGCAACAAATGCGCCTCGTCGAGCATCATGTCTCCATGTTCGACGCCGTTCTTTTCGGGGTTGAAGCGCGTGAGTTTCAACTTCTTCCACGGAACGATGCCGATGTCGTCGTGTCGTAGCACTTTGAGCGCGACGACCGACTCGTCGGGGTGGTAGAAGGTCAGCGGGGCGCTCCGGCAATCCAGCATGCGCTCGATTGCTTCGAGCTTCACGTCGCCGCGATGCACCGCAAGGAATTCCTGCATACGCGTCGCGTCGTTGGCGGCTTCTTCGATTTGATGCAGCTCGAAGCCCGCTTGGGTGGCTGCATCCAGCCACAGTTTCGCAAGATCAAGCTCTCTCATTATGTCCTCCATGAGAATGTTGCAGTTTTAGCGCCGTGGGAAATTGATTTCCCACGGCGCCCTTTGTCGTTAGTGATGGGAGAATCCCTCTTTCTTAAGCTCCTCAAACGCCTCGACAGCGTTTGGCTCAGTGAGCCGACATTTCACATCAATGTCGTCGCAGCCGAGCCAGTGTTGCACATCTTCGACGACAGCGAAGCTCCCCGTGTAGCCTTTCGGGGCGATATTCAGCAGTTCGCCTTTACGTGGAACTACAGGCCATTCGAACTCCTTTTCCACGCTGTCCCCGTTAGGATTCGGGTTATCTACCACCAGTTTGAACTTCAGCATATTTCGCTCCTTAGATGTTCGATTAGTTTTTGCTCTCGAGGTGGTCGCCGAACAGATCATGGACCAAGTCATTCTCGCGAGCCGCACAGGTAGCCCATTCGTCGATGTTTGCTTGTGCACCACAGTGTGCACGAGCGAACATCCGTGCCACCTGCGCCGCCGTCGGCGGGGAAGGGGCGTTCAGGTAATCCGCGATACGATTGCCCAGCAAGGTGCCAAACAGACCTCCGAGGAAACCCGCAGCGAAGTAGATCGTACCGAATATCAGCAGCATTTTCCTCATGACTTCCTCCTTGGTTCGGTTACTGCAACACCGGAGCGTTGCGGAAGATGAAAGTGTCTCTACTCATATACGGGCTGACGCCGTGGACCTTATCGAACGTATCCAACTGCACAGTCCAGCCTGCGCCCTTATGTTCCCGATGGAAGCGTAAAAGCGAAACACTTCCACTTGAGTTCTCAACGAAACACTGGTTCGACGAAAACTCTCGGTCAGCCGACAGGTCCGCTGCAAGCCGATCCGATTCGTGAAGTTCAAGGAGCTTTTCGACGGCGGGTAACGTGAGCACGTGTTCACGCTCTACAAGTAGTTTTCCGAGCGCCTTGGGCGGCGTCTCGTCAGAGACTCCGAGCACCATCGCGGCGAGTTCGAAGCAGTTCATTTCTTCCGTCGGGCGGTAAATGGTCATGGGATTCAAGGACCGCTCTTGTTGTGATGTCGGGAGATATTGTTCGAAGGCATCGTGGCGGAATCCGTACCCGGGTCCTCTAAAGCAGCGAACAGTTGGCTTGCACGGTGAAATGCCCAACTCAACCGTCTTATAGCTGCGTTTTTCACCCGTTGCCTTGCCGAGGGAAAACCGTTTCGCCCGGTGAATAGGGATTTCCCCGCTAATCACCATCCTCGAGATTTTTTCCGCCGTGGCGAGCACCTCCGAGCGCATGTCATCGGTCATAGTAGCCTCTCTTTGATTGGCCGCCCTCAGACGGCACAGGTGTCAACGATCACTCGGCAATCAACTTGCCAGAGTTATGGACATGTTGCCTGATTTCTAACAAATGTTGAGAAAATAGGTCATATCGTGCACAAACCGTTGACATATTTGACAGATTATGCTTATAATACGGCATAATTCAGCTATATCGAAATATGTCTAAATCCACGTCATTTTTGAGCGAAAACGAGGCGGAATTGATGCAAACACTCGGATTGTCCGAGCAGGAAATCGCCGTCTACCTTGCCGCGCTTGAGCTTGGCGAGGCGAACATTCAAGAAATCTCCCGCAAATCCAAGGTGAAGCGCACCAGCATCTACAACTTTATTGATACATTGAAAGCGCGGCAGTTACTCTCAGAGATTAAAAAGGGGAAGCGGAAACTTTATTCGGCAGTGAGCCCGCATCATTTAATAGACGAACAGAAATCGAAAGTCGCTTCCATTGAGCGGCTTATCCCTCAGTTGCTCGCGATACAAAACAATGTAAAAAATAAACCCCGAGTTTCTTTTTACGAAGGTATTGAAGGCATCAAAGAGATATATATGACGACGCTCCGTGATAAGCACATCATCTATGCGTGGGAAGACCTCGACAGAGCAATTGAGGCTATCTGGGATGATTTTGCCAAGTGGTACACCACTGAGCGGGCACGCCTAAAAATCCCGGCCCGCTGCATCGACCGCGACACGCCTACGGCAAGAAAGTGGAACGCGGAGAACAATATGCGGCTGGCACGTGAGGCGCGCTTTATCGAAGCTGAGGAATTCGGCACTGAAATAAACGTGTTCGGCGACAAGGTTGCATTTTTCCGCTGGGACAAGAAGAACCCCTTCGGTGTCCTCATCGAAGATAAAGGCATTGCGACGGCAGTGCGGGTCGCATGGCAGGAGCTGTGGGACCGTTTGGAGCCTTCGGCGCATCAGGCATAATGGAGGGCATGGACATTCGCAACGAACTCAAGAAATCAATCGCGGGCGCACTAAGCGGACTCGGTATTTCTGTCGAGGCGGACAAAGTCCCGCTCGAACATCCGGCCGAATTGAAGAATGGTGATTATTCTTCCGGCGTCGCGCTGCAATACGCAAAACAGGCGGGAATGGCGCCGCGCGTGCTCGCGGACAAAATAGTTGCGGCGCTCGGCACGATTGACGGCATTGCAAAGGTTGAAGTTGCAGGAGCTGGGTTCATCAATTTCTATCTCACCCCCGCTGCACTGGCGGAAGCAGTCGAAACGGCTCGCAAGGAAGACATGTGGGGAAGCGGCACACTTAATGCCGGGAAAAAGATAATGGTGGAATACACCGACCCGAATCCATTCAAGGAATTTCACATCGGACATTTGATGAGCAACGCCATAGGCGAATCTATCGCGCGCCTTATGCAATTTTCCGGCGCCGAGGTGAAACGTGCCAACTATCAGGGCGATGTCGGGCCCCATGTTGCCAAAGCGATTTGGGGAGTGAAGAAACTCGGCGTTGACCCGCATGACTCCGCACAACTCGGCAAAGCCTATGCCGCAGGAGCACAGGCGTATGAAAGCGATTCTGCCGCGAAGGCGGAAATTGATGCGCTGAACGCAAAGGTCTACGACCGCTCGGATGCGGAGGTAAACAAAATATATGACGCTGGCCGCGAAGCTTCACTCGACCACTTCGAGGAGCTCTACAAAATCCTCGGCACGAAATTCGATTTCTACTTTTTCGAAAGTGAGACTGCTGCGCGCGGTCTTGAGCTCGTAAAGAAACATCCCGAAGTATTCGAAGGAAGCGATGGTGCGATTGTTTACAAAGGAGAACAAGACGGTCTCCACACACGCGTGTTCATCACGTCGAAGGGATTGCCGACGTATGAGACCAAAGAGCTGGGCCTCGCGGAGCTGAAGGCGGAGAAATGTGAGGTGGATGCATCAATCACGGTAACCGCACACGAACAGAGCGATTATTTCAAGGTTGTTCTCGCTGCGATGCGCAAAGTCTTGCCGGAGATTGCGGCGAAAATCGAGCACGTATCACATGGCATGATGCGTTTTGCGGAAGGAAAAATGTCTTCGCGCACGGGCAACGTGATAACAGGGGAATCGTTACTCGCCGACCTCACGGAGGCCGCAAAAGAGCGTGCTGCGGAGAGCAGGGCGGGCGATAAAGGCGCGCTCGCACAACAAGTTGCTGTGGCGGCGATTAAGTACCAGATACTAAAACAAGCTTCGGGAAAGGATATTATTTTCGACCGCGAACGAGCTCTTTCGCTCGAAGGCGATTCCGGGCCCTATTTGCAGTATGCATACGCGCGCACCAATGCAATTATTGAAAAAGCGAAGGAACAAAATATTGTCGCGAAAACCGATGCGGACGCAGCGACCGGTGAACTTCCGCGTTTTTTGCATCGTTTTCCCGAAATCGTTGAATACGCGACTTCACTCCATGAGCCGCATTTACTCACGAGCTATCTTTTGGAAGTTGCGGCACGTTTCAACAGCTGGTACGCGCAAGAACAAATTCTCGACGGTACCGCAGGCGCAGCGCACAAAGTCGCGCTCGTCGATGCGGTACCGTCAAGGA
>CAZQGK010000058.1:0-5038 GCA_964592945.1 uncultured Candidatus Saccharibacteria bacterium | reverse complement strand
GCCGAACACGTCCATGTAGAAGTTGGGCCGGATGCCGAGGTCGCCGGCGATGAAGTTCGAGAAGGTCGAATCGCCCGACTGGTATGACAGCATGCCGTCGACGTCGGACGGCTTGAGCCCGGCGTCCTCGACGGCGTTGCGCACCGCCCAGGTGCCCAGCGCGCGCGTCGTCATGCCCGAGCCGCGCATGTAGGTCGTCTCGCCGACGCCAACGATGGCGTACTTGTCGCGCAGATATTTCGGACTCGTTGTGTCGGTGTCCGCCGGCATCGTCATGACGTCCTCCTCTTATTTCAGTTTGCGTTGCTGCCTATTGCCTCCATCCAAATGGTCGTCGAGAAACGTGCCGACCTTTGCGATAGCAACTTTTGCCGTTTCAAGGCGTGGCCAGAACCAATGCCAAACGTGAGGGACACCCTCAAACATTTCCAAAGTGACGTCTACGCCTGCGACTCGCGCTGCTTCGGCCAGCCGCATCGAGTCAGGCGCCAGCATTTCGGAAGCGCTTGCATGTATCAACAATGGAGGCAGTCCACAAAGGTCTGCGAACAGCGGTGATGCCAAGGGATGGGTTGCCGGAGCGGCTCCAAGATAAGACGAAGCGTAGGCCAATATGTCTTCAGTCTTTACAAGTGGATCGTCGATTGTAGCGGGGGGCGGTGCAGTGGCGTCGCATGTCAAATCGACCCAAGGAGATAAACAGACCGCTGCCGCAGGCATGGCATCACCGGCACGAAGGGCGGCGACTAGTGTCGCTACAGTCAGGCCACCTCCGGCCGAGTCACCCACAACAGCCAGTCGCTGAGAACCTGTATCCTGCAGAAGTAGGCGATACGTGGCGACGGCGTCGTCGACTGCGGCCGGGAACGGGTGTTCGGGGGCGAGGCGATAATCGAGCAAAAGTACATTGGCACTTGCTGCAATCGCGATCGCGGCGGCCAGATGTCGATGCGACCGAGGAGACCCGATCACATATCCGCCACCATGCAGATACAGAACCATGCGATCGTCGATTGGATGTTTGGGTTCAATCAGCTCTCCGATCAAGCCATTGCGTTCCCAGCATCGAACTGTTGTCCTGGCCGGCAGAGCAAAGGCTCGTTCGGCACGGTCGTAGGCCGCGCGCCGTTCGGCCACTGTCATGATCGACATTGAAGGTTGTTTGCGAAGGAACGACATCAATGCCGTCAGATCATCCATCGCTTAGCCTTCTCGAGAGGTTTTGCACCGGCGGGTCCGCTGTTCTGCGATGATGCGACCTTGCGTGAATAGTTGAATTCAGGCGGCGAGATTGAAGTCCGCGAGGTCAGGTGAGTTCATCTCCCGACGGAAGCGGCCGAAGCTCCAGGGCCACAGCGCGGGATTGCCGTTGCGGTCGAGGTACCAGCTCCGGCAGCCGGTCACCCAAATCGTGTCCTTCATAGCCTCGCGTAGCGCGACGTTGAAGCGGTGGGTCGCCTCCTCCTTCGGTGCCACGGCGCGACATTTTCCGTTAAGCACCAAATCGACGAGCTGTAGTATGTAGGCGAGCTGAATCTCGGAGATCAGGACTACCGAGAAATTGCCGATCGGGCTGTTGGGACCGACCAGCATGAAGAAGTTGGGGAAGCCTGGCACCGCCACCGAGCGGTAGGCCTCATTGGCCTGCGCCCAGGCGTCGGCGAGGCGCCGACCACTCTCGCCTACCACATCCATCGGCCGCAGGAAGGCATGTCCGTCGAAGCCGGTCGCCAGCACAAGCACGTCCAGCTCATGCAGGACACCATCCTTGGTCCGCACACCACCCGCCTCGATCCGGTCGATGCCGTCGGTCACCAGCGCGACACTGGGTTTCTGCATCGCCGGATAGAACGTGTCCGACATGATCAGCCGCTTGCAGGCGGCGCGATAGTTGGGCGTCAGTCGCCGCCGCAGATCGGGATCTGCCACGTTCTCCTCAAGGTTGGTGCGGCAGGCATCCTCGATCTTCCGCAGCTCGTCCTGGTCGCCGATTACGGCGCGCGCGAAGGTATCAACGAAGCGCGCCGACCAGAAATCGTAAGATTGCTGCAGCCGCTCCGGGGAGGTGTGGTACATCGCCTTCTCGTCCTCGCTATAGGCGGGGTTGGCGAACGGCAGAACCCACTGCGCGGTGCGCTGAAAGAGTGTCAGATTCAACACGGTATCGGCCAGAGCCGGTACGATCTGGATCGCTGTCGAGCCTGTACCGATGATCCCGATCCGCCTGCCCTCGAGCGGCACGGAATGATCCCAGCGCGCGGAATGGAAGCTGGCACCCTCGAAGTCGCCGAGTCCCGGGATGTCGGGATAGGCCGGGTGATGCAGCACCCCGGTGGCACAGATGACGAAATCCACGACATCGGTGGCACCACCCTTGATCGAGAGATGCCAGCGCCCGTCGCGATACTCCGCGCGTACGATCTCGCTGTTGAAGCGGAAGTGGCTGTCGAGTTCGTACTTCTTCGCCACGCCCTCGAAATAACCTTGGATCTCTGCGCCTGGCGAGAAGCGGTGCGACCAGTCGGCCTTCAGCTCGAAGGAATAGGCATAGACGTGGCTCGGCACGTCGCACGACAGGCCGGGATAGGTGTTGTCCCGCCAGGTACCGCCCAACCCGCCGGCCTTCTCGTAGATCGCGAAGTCCCGGATGCCGCGCTGCTTGAGCTTGATGGCCGTCAGGATGCCCGACATGCCCGCACCGATGATCGCAAAACGCTTGCTCACGCTTCCGCCTTTCGTTCAGCCTGGGGTCGCATAACCGCCGCTCACGCTCAACACTTGCCCGGAGATATGTCCAGCCATGCCGGGTGAGGCGAAGAACAGCACCGCATTGGCAATATCGGCGGCTCGGCCAACCTTGCCGAGAGGAATCGCCTTTCTGGCTTTCTCCACTTGTTCATCGGAAAAGAAGGCATCACGGCCGACCCACAGACTGTTGGTGCCAATCTCTTCAGCGGCTGTCGGCAAGATCAGGCCTGGAGCCACAACGTTGCACCGGATGCCGTGGCGGCCATACTCCTTCGCAATTGCCTTCATGAAGGTATTTACGCCGGCCTTCGCCGCCCCATAGACCGTTTCGCGAGGCTCGCCAAAGCTGGCATCTGAGCTGACTGAAACAATCGCGCCTGCACCGGCGTCGACGAGCCGAGGCAACGCAGCTTGGGTGCACAAGATCGTCGATACCAGATTGACCTCGATCAGTTGTCGCCAGTGCTTCGTCGACTGTCTGACGAACGCTGACGGGCGGTCCCATCCGACGTTATTGACCAGGACATCGAGGCGTCCGTGTTCGGCCATCGTGCGCTCGATGAGCGCGTTTACGTCCTCTTCCCTTGTCACGTCCGCTGCTTGGAAGCTGATCCGCCCCTTGCCTTGCTTGGCTGCCTCTTTAAGTGTTCGCTGTGCCTGCTCTTCATCGATATCGGCAAAGACGATATTGGCGTCTTCCCGAGCTAAGGCAAACACGATGGCGCGCCCAATGTTGGACGCGCCGCCCGTGACCAGTACGGATTTGCCACCGAGACCGATGTCGACCATTGGCTACTCAGCTGCGATCGCCAGGGGCGTTCCAACCGATGCACCCACCTCTAATGCCTGGAGTCGGGGAAGAACCTCTTTTGCGAAAAGGCGCATGTTCGCTTCAGCAACGTCATGGGGCATCCCGCCAAAGCTGAAAATACCAATGAAGCCGGCGCAATCGGTGAGATGCTGATACTGAAGCATCTGGTCGTAGACTTGCTGTGGCGTCCCGCGTACCTGCAGGTCCGCAAGGAAATTCACAAAGGCATCGACGCCGTGCTTTCGAATGTTCTGCGCTAAAGCGCCGTAGTACTCGTATCCTTTGATGTCGGCGAGACCTTCATTGTGAAACTCATAGTGATCAAGCGCTGAGCGGCTGTAGCCACGAGTGTACTTATCATGCATTGCGTCCGCTGCTGCCGCATCCTCATTACAACAGATGAAGCAAGCGACTATCGGCTTCGGCGGTTCTGCGTTGTTGTGAATTTCCCGATATATTTCGCGATATGCGTTGAGCTCAGCAACCGTTTTATCCCAAGGCTTCTGCGCGATGATCAAAAGGCCGACGCCTAGCCGGGCCATGATACGGGCAGATTCTGGGGATACCGCTGAAGCGTACACGCGTCCCTTGAAGCTGGAGTGAGGAGAGGGTCGGATTGCTGTTCTTGGCTGGCGGTAGAGTTGGCCTGCGCTCTCAATCCAGCCCGTTTCCAACGCATTGAGAATCGCCTCAGAGTATTCCACGAACCGCTGCCGCGACTCACCCATGACGGCACGGAAACCATCAAATTCAATGCGCCCTAGACCGCGTCCGATACCGAGGATCGCCCTGCCATCGGAAACGTGATCGAGTACGGAGACTTCTTCGGCCAGGCGAACTGGATCGTGCCAGGGAAGCACCATGACCATGGATCCAAGTTTAACGCGTTTGGTGCGGCCAGCCATGTAGGTCAAGAATTGTGCAACGTTCGGGCACATTGTGTAGTTGTCAAAGTGATGCTCGGCAGCCCAGACCGAATCGAAGCCAAGAGGTTCAGCGAGATCAGCCATCGCGACTTCGTGGCGGTAGACCTGACGGTCTGTCAGACCCGACAGGTTCTGAAAGAATGTGCTCATTCCGACATGCATCGTGGCGTTTCCTCAGATGTGGAGCATTAGGTCAACGAAGAAGAGTTTCATCCTCCGCAGCGCCATCGAAGGTTCATTCTGAGAGAGGTGAGAGGACGCTGATTTGATGCTTGACTATTTCTAGCATTAATTAGAATTTGTGCTGTGTGCAATGCTAATCGGGCTGCAGGTGGCAATTGTCTCATATGTGAAGCGCAATCGCCGTAATCCTTCGCCGACGGGAACAGGGTGAATATTTCGACGGCGGTTTGAGTGCCAACCGCCTTGCACTTCTTGATCGGGCGTTTCAGCTACGGCCAGTACAGCGAGGGGTGCGCGGTATGACCTACGATCTGAGGATTGTCGGCGGCAGTATTGTAGATGGCACGGGGCGGGAGCGAATCCGTGGCGA
>CAZQGK010000057.1:0-5056 GCA_964592945.1 uncultured Candidatus Saccharibacteria bacterium | reverse complement strand
GAAGCGGGCCTCGTCAAGGAGCTTGAGAAACGTGGTATCGGCCGGCCGTCTACCTACGCGAGTATTATCCGCACGCTTGAAACACGCGGCTATGTGGATAAGCAGGGCCGTACTCTTATTCCGACGGCGACCGGAGACGTCGTCTCCACTTTTATCGAAGGAAATTTCGGAGAATACATCAGTGATACATTCACGGCCGAGATGGAGAATGAGCTCGACGAGATAGCGGAGGGCAAACGAAAGTACGAGAAGACGCTGAAAGATTTTTACGGCCCCTTCAACAAAGCGATTAAAAGCAAGAATAAAATAGCAAAAATAACGAATATGGGCGACGCTCCGAAAGAATTCCCCTGCCCGCTGTGCGCCGGTCCCATGGTCTACAAGCTTTCCAAGAACGGACGCTTCATGAGCTGCGAGAAATTCCCTACCTGCCTCGGCGCACGCAAAGAAGACGGCAGTGAGATCGCGCCGCCCAAAGATATCGGCGAAGCGTGTCCCGATTGTAAGAACGGCAAACTGATGGAGCGCGAAGGGCGCTTCGGCAGATTCATCGCATGCTCGAATTTCCCGAAATGCAAATTCGTCCGCAAGGACGCGCTCGAGGAGGCACGGACCAAAACCGGTGTCGCCTGCCCCGTCTGTAAAAAAGGTGAGATGGTGGAACGCCGCGGGCGTTTCGGCATTTTCTTTTCCTGCTCGAATTATCCCGAGTGCAAAAACGCAATAAAATCGAAACCGACCGGCCGGATGTGCGAAATGTGCGGTTCACTCATGATGGAGGGCACAAAGACCATTCCCGAAAGATGTAGTATCAAAACGTGTCCGAATCATAATCCGCACAAGCTGAAGAAGTAACAAGCTAAGCGCGGCGTCTCCCTAGAAAGACGCCGCACTTTAAGTTGTCGGGATGAGGATAGGAACACACTCGAACTGCATACCGGAGCATGGAGTTCCATCCGGCCTTTGGATGGGACAATTCTCGATGTCTTCCACAGGCAGCGGGGTGCCCCACACGTAACGGCACAAGACGCATCGCTTCATAAAGCCAGGCGCCATGACTGATTCGACACTCATGATGTTGCAACCTTTTCGATTTCCAAAATTCGCCCCTACGCAGTATCATCGTATATATGACTACCGTCAATGCCCGTCCCTTGGCCGAAATACTTGCGGCAATGCCGAGCAGAAACGACGCTGACATCACACTTATTACAAAGGCGTACGAACTTTCAAAGGAGGCTCACAAAGACCAGAAGCGGTACTCAGGGGAGAGTTATTTCACCCATCCGGCAGAGGTAGGATTTTTACTCGCGGAGGCCGGTATGGATAGCCAGGCAATCGCCGCAGGACTCTTGCACGACACGATTGAAGATGCGGGCGTAAAACCGAAAACGATAGAAGAGCAATTAGGGCCTGAGGTCCTGTCGCTCGTCGAGGGTGTGACGAAATTGGGAACGCTGCGCTACCGCGGAATGGAGCGGCACACCGAATCGTTGCGCAAACTTTTTGCCGCAACCGCCAAGGATATCCGTGTACTCATCATCAAACTGATGGACCGCCTCCACAACGCGCGCACGCTTGAGCACGTCCCTAAGATAGAGAAGCGCACACGTATCGCGCTCGAAACACTTGAGATATACGCCCCCATCGCCGACCGCCTCGGTATGAGCGTTGCCAAACAGGAACTGGAGGACGCCGCCTTTCCGCATGCATATCCGAAAGAATACGAAAAGACACGCACCCTCTTGCGCGACCGCAAGAACGAGAATGAGCAACGGCTCGAGAAAGTGGAGAAGGACCTCAAGCGTGAATTGGGCGACGCGGGCATCCGCGCCTTCCGCACCGAGGCGCGTATCAAAGGGATATACAGCCTCTTTCTAAAACTCGGGAGGCGGGACTGGGATATCGACAAGATATATGACATTTTGGCCCTGCGTGTGATTTTTCCAAGCGTTGCTGACTGCTACTCGGCACTCGGCATAATCCACGCGCACTGGCGTCCCGTACCGGGCAAAATAAAAGATTACATCGCGTTCCCAAAGCCGAACGGCTACCAGAGCATCCACACGACGGTCTACACCGGCGACGGAAGTGCCTTGGAAATGCAATTGCGCACCGAGGCGATGCACCGCGAAGCGCTCTATGGTATCGCCTCTCACCTCACGTACAAAGAAGTACAAGAAGGTCTCCGGGAAGGCAGGCGTGGAGGCCTTGATTGGATACGGCAATTTTTCCCGGGTCGCAAGAAAACGGGGCCAACGGATACCCCGGAGACAAACGAAACGAAAGGCAACGTTCCCGCGTGGCTGGAAGAATTGGCACACGCGCATCAGACAGCCCCTGAATCATCCGAATACCTGGATACGCTCAAAACAGATTTTTTCAGTCATCGCGTATTCGTTTTTACCCCGCGGGGAGACGTCATCGACCTGCCGATAACGGCGACTCCGATAGATTTTGCCTATGCGGTCCATTCGGATCTCGGCAATAAAATGTCCGGCGCACGCGTGAACGGCAAAATGGTCTCGCTCGAGACAGCGCTACACAACGGCGACATGGTCGAGATTATCACCAAGCCTTCCGCTCATCCGTCGCGAAAATGGCACGATATCGCGAAGACGAACATGGCAAAAAAACATATCCGTGCGGCTCTGGCGGCTATCGAGGCAAAACAGGGCAGGAAGTCTAAAGGCTAAAATTATTGATCGAATAGAGGTCTTCTTCCTCTTTTTCTTGTTGTGTGCCGGCAGCTATGGCGCCAGGGGTGGCGCTTGCCGCGCCGGCTGGCCCCGGCGTTTGTGCAACACTCTGCGACTGCGTCCCGGCATTCTGCGCGGCGCGCTCTCTGGAGAGCATCGCGCGGATGTGCGCGAGGTCTTCTACCGAAAAGAAATCTATGAGCACTTTCCCGCCCTGATCTTTTTTCTCGATGCGTACACGCGTGCCGAGCTGCTCGGTCAGCTCGCGCTCCAGAAGAAGAAGCTCCGGCGTGAGGTCGGTTTTGCGCACGCGTTCGATGGCGACACGGCGCGCGAGCTGCTCCGAATCACGTACGGTCAGGCGTTTGGCGATTATCTCTTTGAAAAGTACCTTTTGCTCTTCGGTGCGGTCCATAAGCATGAGGAGGGGGCGTGTGTGACCTTCACTTATCTCTCCCGCCGCGAGCGCATCCCGCATTTCTTGCGGGAGCATAAGGATACGCAATGTATTGGAAACGTATTCGCGGCTTTTGCCTACGCGCTTGCCAATTTCGATGTGCTTGAGCCCGAATTCTTTGGCGAGCCTGTCAAAAGCAACGGCCCTGTCGATGACGTTGAGGTCTTCGCGCTGGAGATTTTCGATGATGGCGAGCTCAAGCTTCATGCGGTCCGAATCCTCACCCGTGCGAATGACCGCGGGTACCTGGAGAAGGCCCGCAAGCTTAGCGGCGCGCAATCGCCGCTCGCCGGCGATAAGCTCGTATTCGACGTAAATCCCCTCTTCCGGCCGTTCTATCTCCTTGCGCGTGACCGTAAGCGGCTGCAGCACGCCGTACTGCCGTATTGATTCCGCCAACGATAGAAGCGCCGCCTCGTCGAACGTCTTGCGCGGCTGAAACGGGTTTGGTTTTATCCTATCGACTTCTACCCAAAAGATAGAGTCGCCCTGGTACTGGCTTTGCATGACGAAATTATACCTCATGAGAATGTGCGTGCGAATCGGAGACGTGTGGAGGTTCGCGGCGGGATACGGTATCATTCGGCATCATGCACGTGAAATCACTTGTGCGGAATGCGGTGCCAGAAGGACTGCTCTCCGCGTACCACTATATTCTCGCTATTGCTGCGGCAGTTAGATATGGCTTCCCTTCCCGCTCCATCGTCGTCATTGGAGTAACGGGAACAAAAGGCAAAACCTCTACCGCCAATTTTATTTGGTCCTGTCTATCCGCAGGAGGTATTAAGACCGGCATCATCACGACGGCGAATATCCGCATCGGAGAGCGCGAAATCCTGAATGCGTACCACATGACGATGCCGGGCCCATTTACTATCCAGCATCTGCTGCGTCAGATGGTGGATGCCGGGTGCACACACTGCGTCATCGAGACGACTTCCGAGGGGCTCAAGCAACACCGGAATGTGGGCATCCAGTATGATACCGGCGTCTTTACGAATCTGTTCCCCGAACATCTCCCGTCGCACGGTGGCAGCTTCGAGCGGTATAAAGAAATGAAGGGAAAAATGTTTGCAGCGCTCACGAAAACCCCACGTAAGACAGTCGGCGGCAAGGCGGTGGAAAAAGTTATCATCGCGAATGTTGAGAGCGAACACGCGCCATACTTTCTCGCCTTTCCCGCCGACCGCAAGGTTACGTTCGCGGTCGGGAAGCCGGCCGACTATACGGCGGTAGACGTACGCTCGAGCGATACGGGCGTCGCTTTCGAAGTTGGAGATGCGGAATTCAAGCTCAGCATACCCGGCGCTTTCAACGTATCGAATGCCCTTCCCGCAATCGTTGTTTCCCGTTTTGCGGGTATTGAGGACGCTTCGATTCAACGCGGCCTGGAGAATCTCACGCTTATTCCCGGCAGGATGGAGCGAATAGAGGCGGGACAAAAATTCACGGTATTCGTTGATTATGCGCATGAGGGCGAGAGCATGCGAAATGTCCTCGAGACGGCCGCCGCCATGCGCGCGCCCGGTGGGAAAATCATCGTCTTGCTCGGAGCAGAGGGCGGCGGGAGAGACAAGGCTAAGCGGCCCGCGATGGGCAAACTTGTTGGGACAATGGCGGACTACGTCGTGGTTTCCAATGTCGACCCGTACGATGACGACCCCCGAGAAATCGTTGAAGACATCGCGCGAGCTGCGGAACAGGCGGGCAAAACGCGCAATAAAAACCTTTTCGTTATCGAAGACAGACGAGCGGGCATTCGAAATGCGCTCGCGCTCGCAGAGGATGGCGATATCGTTCTCATCACCGGCAAAGGCGCCGAACAATCAATAGTAATAGGCGGCAAAAGTTTGCCGTGGGATGACCGCGCCGTCGTGCGCGAGGAGCTGCGGAACTTAGG
>CAZQGK010000056.1:0-5058 GCA_964592945.1 uncultured Candidatus Saccharibacteria bacterium | reverse complement strand
TAGCGCAGCTCCCTGTTAAGGAGTTGGTTGTAGGTTCGAATCCTACCCGCGGAGCCAGAGAAAAAGCACCCCAACGGGTGCTTTTTCGTATACGGCCCCGACGGAGGACTGTGCCTGCGCACAGTCCATGTAGGATTCGAACGCCGGAACGATGCGGCGCAAGCTTGCGCCGCAGTGAGGCGGTGCCCAGACAAACTTCTGCGACGGTAGAAGTTTAGTCGAGGGAGAAACTCCTACCCCACAGGACTCGAACTGGAGGCTCCCTGTTTGTCCGCGCATATCGTGGCCGCAAACCGCAGTCCCTCTGTATCCTGTACGGTGGGGAAGATTTGTGGGTGGAAAAGTACGCCGCATTGACAGGGTCGACTTTCCGATGTGTGACAGATTGAAGCTTGACAATGCCGCCGAAAGTGAAAGTATGTGATCATAGCAGATAAGATAGCGAATTATGAAGGAACACACAGAACACATCGACATCACGCCCGACAAAAGTATTTTTCATAAGATCGGCGAGGCAAATTACTCCATCTCGGACGCAATAGCGGAGCTGGTAGACAATTCCATTGATGCTGCGAACGACGACGGTGTTGAAGTCAATATTATTCTTGACAAGAAGGACGGGAAGATTGTTATCACGGACAACGGAAGGGGTATGGGCAAGGAGGTTGCGGCCAAGGCCCTCGTTCTTGCGCACTCAAAGAAAGAGAACTCTCTTGGGGAATTTGGTCTGGGGTTGAAATCCGCATGCATGAGCCTTGGGGAACATTTCAAGCTGACAACGACTGGGAAGGGCTCCAGTGAAGCATACATCCTCTCTTATGACCGCGATGAGTTTGCGAAGACGGGCAAATGGGATGCGTTCCCGATTTCGGTACACAAAGTCGAGAAGGACGGCCATGGCACTACAGTCGAGATTTCAACGCTTCGAGTGAAGTTGTACGACGCTCTTGTTACACGACTCAAGGCCGACCTTTCACAGCGATACGGCCCGTTCATCAACCACAATAACGTTGTCATCAAGGTGGGCCTTCGTATGAATACCGCAAAGCCCTGCATTCCTGATCCTGTTGAGCTCGACAACGAGGGTCGTCGGGCAATTGAGTATCGTTTAAAGAATGGCAGTGTCATAAAGGGTTGGTGGGGTCTGCGCAAGGTGGCGTCGGGGACGCTGAGCGGGTTCGACTTGTTTAGACGCGGTCGATTGATACGAGCCGCGGAAAAACTCGGCTATAACCCACATCCTATGGCGAATCACATCACAGGAGAGATTGACTTGGACCCGGTTCCCGTAACCCACAACAAGCGTGAGTTCATCACGGAGTCGGGCGAGTTTCGTGAGTTTATCGAGAATTATTGGGGTGACAAGACGGCAAAGCTCACTGGCGAACGCGTTAAGGGAAAAATCGACGAGATACTTTCAATTGCGAGCGAAAGATGGAACAAGGAAAAGGTAGATAAACAATTGCCAGACAGCCTGAAGAATACTGTAAAAGATAATATACTGCGTGCCCTTAACCGTGTTGACGAGTTTAAGGAGCTGGCCTTTCCCAATATGGGGGAGGTGAAAAGACGCTCAAGGAATGGAGAAGAAGCCCCGATGGAGGCTCGCAGCAGTCGCGTTGCAACAGAAGAGCCTGTTACTCCCTCTGACACAGAAGACGGAAAGAGAACGCCACACAAAACCCAGCCGCGGACTGCTAAGTTCATCATTATCAACGGACGAAAGTTCAAGTTCGACTTTCAGTGGCGCAATCTTGGCGATGACACAATCGATAAAGAAACCGTGGTCACAGAGGACGGTGTCGAAATATATATCAACACCGGTTTCAAGGGATTCATTCTATCCAAGGATTCGACATTCTACAGCATTCACCATGTAGCAGAGGCGCTTGCGCAGACGTTTCTTCGAGAGAGCGGACAAGCGATGAGTGATGTTGTGAGTCTCCGTAACAAACTCATCTATCAGGTAGCGTCCGTGGTCCTCGAAGAGGAAGAGTTGAAGGAGCTTTCGAAGCGAGAGGAGGAGCTGAAGCAGATTCAACTCACGAAAAATGAGTTGCTCGTAAAATCTCGCGCCTCTAGTCTGAAGTAACGTATACACTAATTAAAGTAAGAAATAGGGAACTCGAACAGTTGCCAAAGCTTAGCAAAAAAGAACAAGTAAATATGACGAAATACATTGTATTCAACGCAGATGTTCAGGTAGCGCAGGTTGCTAAATTGCGACAGGCTATAACTGAGGCTATCAACGGTGGAGCGACTGAACTCTATCTCGCCATATCCTCGGGCGGCGGGAACGTCTTTGAAGGACTCTCAATTGCGGCTCTTTTGAAAGCATTGCCGATTGAAGTAATAACCCATAATGTGGGGCAAATAGATTCTGTGGCGAGCGTAATTTTTGCCACAGGAAAGAAAAGATACGCCAATAAAAACGCGAACTTTCTCTTTCACGGTGTTACTCAACAATTTGGTAACCAAACACTGTCCGAATCCCAAATACTGGAGGTGTATAAAAATACCGTACGAGCGAAAGAGGTAATTGCCTTAAATTTTGCCAGCTACACAGGAGTCCCACTGATTGACATTACCAACCTCATGATTGACGGGGCTAACATACTTCCCGCCGCCGAAGCACTTTCGAAAACTATCATCCACGATGTGCGGGAGTTCAGTATCCCTGCGAACTCCCAAATTATTACTATCGGAAACGCTTGATTTTCCCTTGTCATCCATATCCTCCATACTATCTAATTAGGATAACCTTGTATACAGTTTCCATCAAAGTTTCGCGCGATACCTGGAGCAAGGGAAGTTAGGACGCTCTTGATGGCGTTTGGTGACGGTTTGGACGTGCCGACTTAAAACTGAGAGGGGAAAGAACGCTGTTCTTAGAAGGATTGTTGCCGCCATTGCCTGAATTCTTGTGGGCTTTGGCGAGAGCCTTGCCAATCCGGTCTATTGCTCCTACCACGAGTGCATTGCCCATGAAGAAAGCCCGCCGCACGTCTGAAGTACCCTCAAGTGCAGTGTGCCTATCGGGGAACATACACAGACGCTCGAGTTCGAGCGGGGTTAACCTGCGGTATCCCTTCTTCGTTCTGACGACATGCTTGAAGCGAGAGGGTGTTGGCCCACCTTCCCCGGTGATGATCGTGCGCGAAGGTTTCTCCACAGGATCCGGGAATATCATAGGACCTTCGTTGTATGTGAACGTGAACCCACTGGCGGCCTTGCGCGCCTCCTTTTTTGCCCCTTTTAGGTACTCCCACCGCAGTAGGTCCTTCGGTTCTATAAAATATTCTTCAGGAACATCTTTGTCGTCAACAAGTATATCTTTGAGGGTGGTGATGGGTCCTTTATATGAAGGCAACACAGGCATAGAGTAAAATGTGCGACCTCGCATCATGCCGGCGTTGTGAAAGGGGCTTAAGCCTGGAGTGGTTGCGTTGAATTTTTCAGTAATGTCCGCAAAGTTCCCGATCAAGTTGCCTGAAAAGGGAAGAAGGATTTTTGGCTCGGCGGGAAACGCACTCGCCAAGACGCCTTTTTTCAGCATCCAAGTGTGAGCCGCTGCATTCTCCATAGCGCTATAGATCGATGTAGACGAATGGTAGGCCGTGATGAATATGCGTCGGCGTCGTTGCGGCATTCCGTAGTCGGCCGCGTTGATGACCCGCCACTCAACCGCATACCCGAGGTCGGCTAACGTCGCGAGTATGATCGCAAAGTCGCGTCCACGTTGCCCGGCAGGTGATTTTAACAACCGGTCAACATTCTCGAGGAACAGATATTTCACGGGTTTTCTCTCTCTCAATTTTAGGTCAAGCATGTTTCGTATCTCCCACCAAAGTACACCTTTTTTCCCGGCAATACCCTTTGCCTGGCTCAATGTACGCGCAACGGAATAATCTTGGCAGGGGAATCCTCCGACCAGTACATCGTGGTCCGGGATCTTGAATTGACCGGTCTGAGCCATGCGGACAACTGCAGCGATGTCGACGTTGGTGAAGCGTTTTTCTTCGCCCTCACGCTCTCCGAATCTTGCTTTGTAAACGTCATGCGCGTGCTGTTTTTTGGTGCCAGGCTCCCATTGATTGAACCAAACCGTCTGGAAATTCTTGGATGTATCATTTTTACCGCAAAGCCCCAAACGGAACCCACCCACGCCCGCGAAGAGCTCAACAACACGAAGCGGTTGCACATCTTCATTTTTGGGCGTACTTTTGGAGTGCCTAACGCTCATGTCACGATAGTAACAAACTTAGTTGTTTTGATCAAGATCAACTTATCCCCACTTTTATGGCCTCTAAATTCAAAGAAATCCTTCGGCTTGATACCGAGGAGATAAAAAGAGCTGAGGGCCTGAGACAGAAAAGTGTTCAAGATGCTGCTGCCTTAGAAAAGGGTCCGTCAAGCACGGAGCAAAAACATCACATACTTTGGACGGGCGAAGGGTATGAGGTTGGCGTTGGGAAACCAGGTAAGGAATCCAGGAGAAAAACACCAAATCCATACGATATGTGGCCGTTCATGCGGAAAGCGGGGACATTCACCGAAAAAAGCGCAACTTTCGGAGATATTTTCCTGGAGCTCGAGCATATGAAAAAGAAGAACGAATTCTCCCTTGAACTTCTAGGCTGTCTTCTTGTTAGGTCAGCGTTGATGCTCGACCATAAGATAAAAGACGGAATGGTTACGTATACTCCTCCTCTTGAGGTTGTTGAGGAGATAGAAAAAGACATACCCCAGATGTTCAAAGTCCCGCTGCTTGTTTTCCTACAATATTTGGACGCTATCGCGCTTCAGGAGGACGTCAAATACCGAATGAATCTGAACAAGAAGGGGGAGCCGTACGGTAAAATGGCTGGCCGACCAAACAACCTCCTCACGTGTGCCCGGCTCATCGCACACTTATTGGGGAAAGTTGGTCTTGTGGAATTTGCTTACGGGTTCGCAAAACAACGAGGTGTATCCGCTTTGCAGTCGAACGAGTTTGCTAAGAGTTTTCCGCTTATTGTAGGCGAGACTACTGAAGAAAAGGTACTGAAAGAGATAATT
>CAZQGK010000055.1:0-5256 GCA_964592945.1 uncultured Candidatus Saccharibacteria bacterium | reverse complement strand
AATAAAGCAAAAGCGCGTGAATGGGCAAGAATGATGATGGATTGGGCCGACAACGAAAGCCGCCAGATATTCTGGCAGTCGCAACCGTAGCATTATCATGAAAACCAAATGAGGAGACAGGCAAATGACCCAAAAAGAACGTATCCTTAGGCACCTTAAAGCCCGCACCATTACAACCATGACGGCTTTCAGGCTGTATGGCATCACCTGCCTCCACAAAAGGATTTCTGAGTTGCGCGATGATGGCCATAAAATTGGAGATCAAATGGCAACGGTTAGGAATAGATATGGGCAGAATTGTAGGGTTAAGATGTTTTGGTTATGCTGAGTCAAATGTTTGCCTATCGCCTGATTCTTTGCTGGAGATCTCTCAACGAGTTTCCAAAGGCGTCTCCAAGGCCTTGACCGATACCAGTAAAGGCGGAGCCAATTTGCCCCCATGATGGCGGGGTTGCGGCTTCATTGGTAAGGCCGCTTTGATTAATCGCATTCCTAAGCTCGGGGCGGACTAGGGGATTTTTGGCAATGTACTTTGTTGCAGCATAAGCCGGGATCATTGCTGCCAAAGGAATTGCCATTAGAGGGTTTTCGGCAACTGTGTCACGAGAGAAAAGCCGGTGATCTTCCATAGCAAGGTCGGCCTGACGCGGATCATCCCAGGGTAGCAGCTCTCGCTCTCTTTGCACCCTCGCAAACTTCTCTAGGTTTGTTTCCATGCCTTCTCCTGCTTTATACCGACTCAAGAGCGGTAATCCGCGCCTCTAGCGCGCTTAGGCGTTGCTCAATATTCACGCCGCGCAATACTAAACCGCTTACAGCATCAAGGTACATAAGCTCAGTCCGATTATCCTCTGGGCCAACTCCCCATGAAAAGAAGCGATTCTGCCCTCTGCAAGTCCACATCATATTACCTGAGTCTTGTCCGCCTATGGCCTCGTTGCGCCAGGTGCGCGTCGTGAACTCTATAGTCTCGCCGTCGATGTACGGCTGGCCTGTCTCAGGATCGATAACATAATTACCCTGCGCGTCCACCCGCAGCGTGCCAACTGACCGTATTTGTAACCCGCCTGTATCAGTGCGATTACCAATATAAAGAGAAGCGCCATTCCCGCGTGTTTTTGGTAGCAGGTGCGCGTAACGGAAATTGTAGCGTATAGAGAATCCATCTACCATGACCTCCCACAACCCGGCATATTCGCTGCTTAGTCCGTTAGGGTAAGGCCCTTGGTAGAACATTTCCTCCCCGCCGCCAACCTTAGGAACTACCTGGTGCTGCGAGTAGGTAACTGGCATTCCAGCATTTCGCCAATCGGTAGAACTAAGTGACGATCTGTCTAGCATGTAGGGCACACTACCTCCTCCGTGTATTCTGTAATAAAACCTCCACCTAACCTTTTATCCAAAGCCCTCATCAGGCGCTCCATATCAACCCTCAACACCTTACCTGTTACAGTATTCTTGCTATAGTATATCCATGAATTGTCGTTTTTGTCGTGCGGGGATAAAAGCGAATCATTACCGGCGGCGTCAATTACGTGCAATTCACCAGCCGTAGAGTACAGCGTTATGCCGTTAGTTAGCGTCCCCGCTGGCGCTGTGCCATTAAAAATATCTAAACTGTTGGTTCCCGCCGTGGTTGCCCTCGCGGCTGTGCCGCCAATCTTTAAAGTCCCGCCAAGATAACTTTGTGCTGTTCCTGCGCCAAAAAACGCCCACTTGTTTGTCCCGGATGATACCGCTGAGTAGTAGCCGTAATTCTCGCCCCCTGCCGTTTGGTCGTAGCAGAAATACCCATAGTTGCGCGAGATAGTTGATCCCGCACCCTTGATTGCCGCACCAGAAACAAAGCCCGCAACGTCGCCGCAGGTGAATGCGACAGCATTAGTGTCTACGCGTGAGTAATTCCCGAATCCTGTGCCGGTGCAATCGCTCCCCAATTGTAGAATGTTGAAGGTTGCATACTGGTTTGCGCCAGTGGTGTTGCCTGGTGCGGATACCAACCTAAGCAAAACATCAGCGGTCGGCCCTTCACTACCAACCCCAAGCCTGCCAGATATGGCGGGGTTTGTTTGCATGACGAAAGTTGTACCGGTGCCGGTCTGTGATGCAATGGCAGTAGCGTTTCCGGTGCTTGTAATTGGGCCTGTCAGGTTTGCGTTAGTGGTTACTGTGTCTGCCGTACCAGCAGTTGCCACATTAAGGTTCGCTACCCTTGTTGTTGACGATACAACAAGCGGCGCTGTCCCGGTTGCAACACTTGATACCAGTTGAGTTGTGGCCGTTATGGCCGTTGAGGATGTAACCGCACCAGCATTCCAAACCCCTGTCGTTACTGTCCCTAGCGTGACTATTGTTGCCTGACCGGCGTATGAGGTTGAAATGTCCGCAGTTGGATTTCCTGATACGCCGTCACCGTTCGTTATCGTTAAACGGTTTGCTGTACCTGTAAGCGTGCGCGTTGCTGAGGAGCCAAATGCGGTTATGGTGTAAAGACCTGTGCCGGTCGTGTTTGATAGCGCGGTAAGCTGCGCGTTAAGCGATGCGGGTACAGGCGCACCAGAAATATCAGAGTAGGGGATTGTCGTTACTGCGGTGAAGGGCGAAGCACCATTGCCTTTTATGTAGCCAGTGAGCAAGCTTTTACCCGTACCGCCAAGGGTTACAGGCCTTACGGTGTTGTCAGCGACAACGGTATTCGCGCTGCCCGCGCTTACCAGCTTCCAAAAGAGGAAAAGCCAGCGGTCAAAGTCTGGCTTGTCCGTTTTTGGTGGCTGGGATATGCTCATTCGTATTCAGCATAAGCCGGGTAACGCAAGGCCATTATTTTCTCAATAGCCGCTCTTTCAGCTGGCTTTACGCCTTTCATTGCTGCGGCGGCGGCGCGAGGGTCTTGCATGATTCTGGCAAGCTCGTTGATTGTTTTTTCTGATGCCTTGTTTTGTACCACGTCAAGAATCCTATTCAGCCATGTTGCCGTAGCGTTAAGCGTGTTTGGTATTTGCTTTGACGCAAAAGCCGTGTTAAGTTTTTTAACGGCCTCTTTTTTACCAGCGGCGACAAGTCGATCAAAGTTCACATCACGCAATATTTCTTTTTCAAGGGTATTTAGATTGTCTAGGTTTTTATAAGATAGCGACTCGATCATTGGCTTGCCGGTGTACTTGCTAACCTTTTCTTCCGCACCCTTGAGCGCCGCCTCAAACGAAGCCTTGCGCTCCAACCCGGTAGCGCCGGTGAGCTTACCTGCCAACTCTTTACCTAACTTCATTTCATCTAATCCGCCAGCCATATTTTCATATGTCTTGATGTAATCGCGCCATCCGGTTCCGCCAGCGTTTTCGATGGCGCTGTCAATACTTTTCTTCAGGCTGGCAATTAACCCCGCTGCGCGTTGTTTAGTGCCGTCGTTTGGCGAACTCGAAAGGCGGTTTATTATGTCGTTTATTTCTGTTTTGCGAATAGCGTATAAATCTCTTGAGTCAACTTGACCGCCGTTCATTCTTGCAACTTCGACTATCTTGTCTTTAACGTTGCCAAGAATTTGTTGGTTCAAAGTTACGGCCCTATCTCCGGGCGTTCCCAGTATTTGGTCGATTTTGCCAACAATCGCGCCACCATCTAATTTTCTGAAGCCCTCTCGCTCAAGGCTGTCAAGTTGAGCTTGCTTGAAATTCTTCTCCGCTTGCCTCTGTTGTGCTACAGAACCAAAATCTTCTGCCCCGGAAAAATACTCCGCTCCGCGTTCCTGCTTTCTTGCCGCCCTGACATCGCCGAGATAACCAAGATTCTTTAGCTTGTTTACAGCGTTACTTTCGCCATTTTTAAGAGACTCAACAAATATGGCTCGCTCATCTTGCGGCAGAGAAGCGATGTAGTGAATGACGCCGGGGTTTTTGTCGAATACATCTTGCAGGCTTGCAGAATACTTAGTCTTATCTAATATCGCATTAGCCCCCGCTTGCTGTTGCACAGACTCCGTAGCAAGCTGTCCATAATTCTGAAGCGCATCTATCTTGCTCGCTTGCTTTTGGGCTATTTCAGACTCAAGTTTAGGTTGTATGACTCCGGCTATGTTGGCTTGGTTTAGAGCGTCTTCTCGCATGGGAGTTGTTACGCGCAGAAGCTCTTTTTTGGCCGCATCATACTCCGCTGGCGTTTTCGCAATATCCAACAATATTTTCGCCCTAGCGACTTCATTAGCTTTTATCCGGGCAATGTTTGCGCTCGATCCCGACTCACCAGAAACGATTTCATCTAAAGCTGAAAATGGAGCATTACCCACATCGGACGCGGCTTGACCTGCCGTTGCTTGACTACCCGGAACAATAGACCTATCAGCCTCAAGTCTGGCAATAATCGCGTCCATATCATCCCCGGCAACCTTATTCATTACATTGCCTGCGGCGTTTGTTCTTCCGCCAAAGAAGCGTTGATACAGTTTGCCAGTAAGTTGTGCGGGAACAGGTAAAGCAGCCCCTACAGCGCCACCAAATCCTGCATCATTAGGGTCAACGAGTCCCGCTGAAGCTGCGCCGCCTAAACCCCCTCCTGCGGTGCGTATGCCAATATCTGCAACCCTTGGAGCGAAGCCAGAAACCGCTTGCCCTGTGCCCATGCCGCCTGTAGCAAGCGCTTCACCCAGTCTGGTCATGCCAGCGGCTTTAGCTCCCAATCCAAGCGCTCCACCAGCGCCAGCGGTTCCGGCTATTTGCATAGCAATATCGCCCGCTTTACCGGCCATAGATTCAGTGTCCACGCCCATTGAGCGCAAGCCCTCAGTAACGGCCTTGTTCCGAGCATCCATGTTCGTCATCGGGCCTTCCCGCTTAACGCCCATGAGGTCTTTAAGGCCAGATTCAGCAAGCTCAGGAATAGCCATTAAGGTACTACCGATTCTTGATGCGCCCTTTAATCCGCTCATCTGGAAGTCATAAAAGGCTTTAGCGCCTTTCTCGAAAAGGGATTCTTTTTTAGGCTCATCATCTAGCAGTTGATAGCCGCTTGGCTCGTCATCAAGTAATTGGTAGCTCATTGCTTAATCCAAGTTGTTCCGTCTGACTTGTAAATTCCGTCATCACCTTTCATTCTTTTCCCGGCAAAGAGAGAGGGTGCGGGGAGCTTTGCATACTTGGCTCCGGGGACTACCTTTTCTGTTGCTGCGACTGGCGCGTCCTTTTTGCCCGCGCTTTCTATGGCATTATCAAAATCAGACAACGTAGGCATGCGCCCCTTCCAGCCCGCAAGCGTGCCATTTTG
>CAZQGK010000054.1:0-5279 GCA_964592945.1 uncultured Candidatus Saccharibacteria bacterium | reverse complement strand
AGCTAACAACACTACTAATATTTTGCCAACGCTTTTGAGTGCTCCGGTACTTCCTTTGTATATATAGTGGTCGCTTGTCGCGGGTCGCTACGCCGCACGAACCAATATTAAGGCAAAAGAATACGCACAGAGCGTGCGTCGGGACATAGTACCAGAACGACTTTGAGCGTCAAGTTTGTTACGAAACGGTTACGACACATTTACCGGCTGCACCGGAGCCGCCGATGCCATACGTAGCTCCGCCGCCGCCCGCGCCGCCGGGCGCTGCACCAGCATTCCCCCCTCCCGCGCCGCCGTTTCCGCCGCATCCGGATGTGCCACCCGCGGACGCAGGGCCGGTTCCGCCGCCTCCGCCTGCACACGCCCCCGTACCGGGCGGATAGGTGATGGGATTTCCGTTGGCGTCATATGAGCTCGGGGATGCTCCATCCCCTCCTTTTTCTCCCGTTCCGCCGCCGTATGAACCGCCTAATCCGGCACCTCCTGCTGTCTTCATGGCGCCTATGGCGGCCGGAGCGGACTGGAAAGAATCCCGGGCTGTGTTGGACCCGCCTCCGTACCCGCCGTACCCTATCGCATACGCGCCAAATGAACTGGTACCGCCGTTGCCGCCGACAGAAGTATATGAATACGGGCCTGCGGTACCGCCGCCGCCTACGGTCACCGTTACGGTAGCCGGCAGTGAAGCGAGCGTCATGGTTTTTGAAACATAGCCGCCTCCGCCGCCACCGGTCATGCCCGTGCCGCCGTATCCTCCTGCGCCTCCGCCTCCGCCGCCCCAACATTCTATAAATGCCATTGAACCGGTCGACGGTTTTGTCCAGGTATGAGTTCCTGTTGTGTCATACGTAGAGACCTGCGGTTGCGACGTTATGCTAAAAGCCTTCCAGCCCGTGCCGTCGCAGTACTCCATAACTTTCGTTGTGCTGTTGTAGCGTTGTGCCCCTTCTGTCACGGCCTGACATACCTCGCCGCCGTTGCCGACGATGACGGTACCAGCGACTTGGAGCGCGACGACGGGGCTCGTTTTATTGATACCGAGTTTACTCTGTATGTATTGAGAACCGAAAACGGTGAGCGCATTGACCGAGAGTCCGCCGTTTTTCACCTGGTCGGTCGTGCCGACGTTGATGGGGGCCGAGACGTTGCCCGACGGAGCCGTCGCGGTGGGACCGGTCCACGCGGAGAGCACGGACGCGGCGAGAAGTCCCGCGAACAAAATAAATAGGGTGAGGAAAAGTTGGCGGAAGGAGCGTGATGTATACATAAGTCGTTTCTTAATTATATCTCACGAAACACCGGCGCAATGTTCACCGTCGCACTCTCCGGTGCCGTTTGTGAGCCGTCGAGACCGGTACAGGTGAGGGTAAACGTCGTGCGTTCGGTGATCGAGGCCGACGTTTGACCAGCAGGGCCCGGCGTGCTCGTCCAGTTGTTGCCTTTCGTGCCGGCGACGGTCCACGCAGAGCCGTTGCTTGGCGTGACGGTGCAGCCCGAGACGTTGGAGATGTCCCAAAATACTTTTACCCTGTCGCTGCCGCGCACGATGAGTGGATTGACGCGTAGATGGCCGCTTGCCGGACTTGCCGGATTGAATATTGGTGGCGGAGGAGAGATACAGCCTCCATTGGCGCACTGATACGAACAAGTCTGCGGGGCGGCGTCAATACATGTGTTGTTCTGGATGATCCTCGGGATGACATCGTCACCCGAACAATACGATAGCGGTGTGCAGTAATTCACGCACTGACCGCTGCTATCGACGATGTAACCGGCCGGAACCGTCGTTTGATTCCCGTTGATATTCGGACATAGATCGGTGATACCGTATGTGGTCGAGGCGTATGAGAAGTTGATCCAACCCACAACATCGGAGCCCCAGGCGTATCCGGCAAACGTACCGTTCGCATTCTCGGTAACGCCGTATGCGGGAGAAGAGCCTTTGAGACTTATCCATCCGTTCCATCCGCCGCTTTGAGAAGAGCCGCCCGCAAGTGCTTTCAACCACCCCTGCAGACCATTGCCGGAAAGTTTTGCCCTGCATGAGCCGGACGGACAACCGGTGAGATCGCCGGTGTTTGCAGAGATCCAGCCGATGGTGTCGCTCCATGCGTAACCCGACATGTCGCCATTTGAATCAAACGAGATCCCGTATGTGGAGCCGGAAAGAGAGATCCAGCCGATGGTGTCGCTCCATGCATATCCGGTAAGCGGCGTGCCGGTCCCCTGTGCGTACGCCGTATTGTGCGGAGCGGACATGAACGCCGAACCCGCCAGCACGGATAAGGCTGCCGCAAGTCCGACCGCGCCAATACTGTATCTCCTCTGTATCATGGTTTTTCTTGGAGGGATTGCAGGAGTTTAAGTTTCTCCTCCTCGCTTGGCTGTTGCGATGTCTCCGGCAGTTTATCCAAGATCCGTGCCCTCGTCTCCACGTCCGGTGTCGACGTAGCGGCAAGTGACGCAAGAAGCGCAAGTTTGTCTTGTTCGGAATAATTGCCGATGGTGTTTGGTGCAGTAGACCATTGTGTTCGCCACGTTTGCAGCGAAAGGGCGCCGTACATGATGAGCAGCACGAGGGCAAGAGCGCACAGGGCTGCGACAACGATACGCACCGCGTGCTGCATGTGCGGATTCTGCATACAGATAGTATAACGCGCCCGACTTGAAGATGTGATCGTTGTTACCAACAATGCGGCCGCTCATGATGAGCGGCCGCACAATCACTGCAAGCTCAAGGATTATATCTCCTGGAACCTCGGGATGATGTTGACTGTTGCGTGGCTTACGAGCTTCGTACCGATTGCGGTGGTACACGTGAGCGTATATGTCGTCCGCTGCACGATGGGGCTAGACACTTCGTCGCCCGTTTTGCCTGCGGGCATCTCGGTCACTGTCTCTGTCGCTGTCTCTGTCGCTTGATTAGTTCGATTATCTTGAGCGCCGGCTGCCGTTCGATCGCCTTCATTATTATTATTGGTCACGGGCTTCGTCACCGTCACGGGCTTCGGCCACGAGTCGCCGTTCTCGCCGACCACGGTACACGACTTTACGTGATCGGATGTCCAAATGACGTGTGTTGTGTCTCCCGATCTCAAGAGATTCGGTGTGACATGGAGCGTGCTCGTCGCGAAGCGTGCGTCTATCATGTCGAGGTAGAGTTGGTAGTCACCGGTCACGGTTACCGTTTTTGATTCATCGATTTCCCCCGTCGTTTCTGTGTTCGTATCGGACGTTATTGTCCCCTGAGCCGTCGAGGTACTGGTCGGGACTACGCACGACATGCCGGAGCCCGCCCCCGAGAGGACGCGGGTGCGTGACTCCCGTATCTGGCATGCGGAGAATTGCGAGGTAATGGTGCCTGAGCCACGCCGGAATGCATCATCGCTGAGATTGCAGTATGTGTGAGCGTTCGCGCTCACCGATATCGTCGATAGTATCGTGTTGCGCAAGCCCGTATATGTGCGGGCCTCATTGTAGCTCACGCGGCATGCAATTTGGTCTATGCTCTGCGAGGTGACTGACCACGGCCCCCACGAACCGTTCGTGCACGAGCCGGAATCCTGGAAACTGCGCGTGCAAATTATGTCGGAATTGCTGCGCGCAAGCTCAATTCCCGAGACGAGAGCGATGGCTATCACGATGACAGCAATCACGACGAACCACATCCTGCCCGTGTTCATGTGCGTGGGCTGCGGCGCCGGTGCGGGCGCTTGCATCTGTCCTCCGTTTGCGTTTGGCATACTTTTTTTATTAATTATTTAACTGTATAAAAAGGCGTCTGTATCGTCCCCGACGTATCGAGAACCCTGATGCCTATATTGTCCCAGACGCCCGCACGCCGGTCAAAGACCCAGAAGGGCGGGAATGTGTACAACTTTTGTTCCACAAGAAAATCACGCGTGACGGGAAACCCCGGGTCTCCCTGCGACACGGCGACCAGCAGCTGCATTTGGTCGTCCGTGAGGGGGCCCGCAGGATTATTGTCTACATTCATGCGCAATTCCTGCATCGCCGCGATTTTGTAGGTGAGTAACATCGGACGCGACTTTGCGACATCAAGCTCTTCCCCTCCCGGAGTAAAAAACTGAATAAACGGCATCCCGTACGACATCATGAGGTCACCCGCATACCCCATGACCTCGTCGAACGTATCGAGGGTCGTGAGACTTTGCGGCACCGTATCGCGTGTGAACTCATATATGTAGACGTCGACGAGGCCCTTGTACGGCTTTCCGTCCCTATCCACGATGGCGTCCGCCGGTATTTCATACGTACTCGATGTCGCGTGGAGCGTAAAACTGCCGTCCTCATTCGCTGTGTCGGCCGGGTCTGTTACGGTGTGCTTCACGGTGTCTATTGTCACCACCTCGATGGGAGTGCCGAGCACGATGCGTTCGGCGACATACGTCTTTTTCCCCGCGTTGAGGACGATAATACTCGTGACACCTTCGGAGAAATTGCGCTTCACCGCCGAAAGGCGAAGTTTTTCCATCGGAAGCACCGAGATGTTTATCGCATATGCGCCCTTCTCATCGGTCGTCGCGCCCACGTTTTCGGCGTGGCTTAAGACCGACACATGTGCTCCCTGCACCGGCTTGCCTGTGATGTCGAAGACGGTCCCTACGATTTGTATCGGTATCGTGCCTGAACAGCGCATCTTGAATTGTTTGCAGCTCACCGCGTTCAATTCATCACGCTTCGCGTAGTTGCCCTGGAGTTCATACATGTATGAGAGCCGCCAGAGCTCTCCTGCGGTCGCTTTACCTTTCGCATATGCGGACTCAAGAACGGATTGAGTATCCTCAAATTTCCCCGCTCCATTGTTCGAATAGAGCTGATTGTGGAACTGCAGCTCCGGCGGCAGTTTGTCGTTGGGCACACTGCGCATCGTATTGCGCCCCATTACGGTCGCGCGTGCAACAACGTTGGTGAGTTCGGCAATCTGCTCGTCGGTAAGGTTTTCCCGTAATGCCCATGCGTCCGCATCAAAATACGAGACGCTCTCATTGCCATACGCATCCTTGGAGATGTACCAAAATCCCTGATTCGCCTGCAGAGGATTCATTCCTATCTCTTGAAATGCCTGATCTGTCCGCGCACGATTGGTATCAATCTCGAGCGCACGTGCTTTGTCGTGCGCGATAGTCTGCGAGAAAGCAACATACCGTGAGTAGAGGTCGTAGCCGCCATAGCCGAGGCCGATGGCACCGATAAGAAAAACGAGGAACCATGTGAGGGCGCGAGTATTGTGAAGCATCGCACAAGTATTTTACCAT
>CAZQGK010000053.1:0-5375 GCA_964592945.1 uncultured Candidatus Saccharibacteria bacterium | reverse complement strand
AACGCTGTCCTGATAAGACAGAGGTCGAAGGTCCGATTCCTTCCTGACGCACAAAATTCGGACCAAATTTTGTGCGCGAGAAGCGTGCCTGCGCACGCTTAGGGAAGGAATCGGAGACCTTTGCGTTATTTTCGAGCGGCTTTGCCGTGAGAAAATCGCAAAGGTATACTGCTCCTGTAAGGAGAGATTCCTTCCTGACGCACATGAAGTCAATTTTCCGTTTTGCAGTCTGGAGCAATATTTTCTACCTCACACCGCTCGTCGCGGCCGTCAGTTTCGAGCTGTGGGGTATCGCGGCTCTCCTCGGCGCACTCTTCATTTTCAGCACAGCATTTCACTACTCACACGAAGTGTCGTATGCTCTCGCGGACAAACTCACTGCCTTCGCCGTTATCTTCGTAAATATCGTCTTGCTCGCGCTCGGCGGCTTCAGCATCTTCTACATCGCTCTAGTAGGTGCCTTTCTCGCACTGGGACTCTATGTACGATACGTCCAGGAGAAGGGTAACCGGAGCGGCTTTTATCACGGCGTCTGGCACCTCATCGCATCCTTCGTGACGCTACTTTGCATACTCTCGTACGCGACCTGAGGACATTCGTGGAAGTCAGTCATCATGTCCGGACGAACCCAAGGTCATCCTTGAATCGAAAAATCATACTGTTCCTATGCGGAGAAATTCCTTCCGGACTCACCAGGTTTGAGTTTATTGCCGTTGGTGGTACTCTGCCGATGCCCATTTGATTCCAACTAAAGGAGAAGGCCATGAAGGGCATAGTGAAGTTCTTTAATTCCAGAGGCCTCGGTTTTGTAAAAGCTGGCCTTAGCTGCGATGTCCGCATCTTCGCGGACAGGCACGTTGAGCATGTTGCCGGCGATGTCTACAAACAGAAGCCGCCGCAACCTGACATCGGTACGGGCGATGAGGTCGAACTCATCATCGTTGTGGAAAGTCCAAAGGGGCTTGATGCCCCGGCGTGGCGATGGCTCAAGGCCGAACCGAGGCCGGCCATCGACACCTTGGAAAGGCTTGAGCAGGGACGGATGAAGTTTTATCTGAAGCCGGAAGCTTACGGTTTCGTCATCGCGTAGGACGGCGCGGAACTCTACGCGCATGTGACGAATTACCGTCAAGCCCTCCCTGATCGAACCTTGAAGCGAGTCTCTAAGGAAGAGATGTCGTCTCAGGATATTGCAAAGGAAGCACCTGTGCGATTTATCCGTGGCACAGGAGACGGTGGCAGCCCCGTGGCCACCCTTTGGTACCTCGAGCCTTGATGGGAGCAAATCGGTGCCGACAGCGGTCGGCACCGATTTCCATTTTTGGGTGAAGTCTGTCATCATGTCCGAATGAACTACAAGGTCATCGGCGGCAACAAACTTTCCGGCTCGGTCACGACGAACATCTCTAAGAATGCGACGGTAGCCCTGCTTGCCGCGTCACTTCTGAACCGCGGGACGACGACCATCAAGCGTGTGCCGAAAATCGAAGAGGCGAATCGTATCATTGAAGTATTAAAAAGCATTGGTGCCGAGGTCGAGTGGGCGAACGGCGATGTCGTAGTACGTCCGCCGAAAAAACTCTCGCCCGAAAAGATGGACAAGGAAGCCGCGGCGAAAACACGAAGCACGGTGCTTTTCACCGCGCCGCTCGCACACCTCTTCGAATCGTTCGAGCTTCCGCTCCCCGGCGGATGCAATCTCGGTGGGCGGACCATGATGCCGCACATACAGGCACTGGGCGCTTTGGGGATCTCTATATTGAAGGGCTCGGAGGGCATGTACGCAGTTTCTTCGAAAGAGAAAACTGCGGATGAAGTGGCGATGTACGAATCGAGCGACACGGGGACGGAAAGCGTACTCATGGCGGCGGCGAAAATCCCCGGCAAGACGACCATCAAATACGCGAGCGCCAATTACATGGTGCAGGATCTCTGCGTTTTTCTCGAGCTCTGCGGCGTGAAGGTCGAAGGTATCGGGACCTCTACGCTCGTCGTGCACGGCGTGGATGACATCGACAGGGACGTAGTCGTTTTTCCGAGCGAAGACCCGATAGAATCCATGTTCTTTATCTCGCTTGCGGCGACCACCGGCTCCGAGCTCACGATAAAGCGCTGCCCCATGGACTTTCTCGAATTGGAACTCGTGACACTCGGGCAAATGAGCCAGAAATACGAGTACAGCGCCAAATACACCGCCGACAACGGCCGGACGGTGCTGACCGACGTGACGATGTTTCCTTCCAAGCTCACCGCCCCGCCCGAGAAAATCGCCCCACGCCCGTATCCGGGCATCAATATAGACAACCTCCCATTTTTTGTACCTGTTGCCACGCAGGCGCAGGGGCGCACGCTCATACACGACTGGGTCTATGAGAATCGTGCGATTTACTACATGGAAATGAAAAAACTCGGCGCGGAAATGCTCCTCGCCGACCCGCATCGGGTATTTATAGACGGTCCCACCAAGCTCCATCCTGCGGATATAGAAGCGCCGCCCGCTCTCCGGCCCGCGACCATTATTTTAATAGGCATGCTTGCGGCGGAAGGGGAATCGATACTCCGCAATGTGTATCCCATCAATCGCGGCTACGAAAATCTCCACGAACGCCTGCGGGAACTCGGCGCCTCCGTCGAGGCGGTAGAATGAATAAGTACGTATGATGCAATCTGGGAAACTCTTACGGGCTCTTCTGTGGTCTTTGGTATTTGGCCTTGTGGTCGGCACTCTTTTTTATTTCGTTCTTGGCGTTCTCTTTGGCGTAATTAAGGCGGCAGGGAGCGCAGCACTCAACGTGCCGATTGAAGGATTTGGAAACGCTCAACTAGTATTTAATTGGTTGATAACGGTGCTCCTAAATAGTTTTGTGATCTTTTTTCCTGTTGCAGCATTCGTGATGCGTTCCTCAATCACATTCCGAATCATCACTACAGCTCTGGCAATCCTTTTTCTTCCCGTTGTTAACTTCTTCTTCGGTCTCAACCTCCATTAATTGACGACGATTCTCTCTGCGGCAGTTTTGGCTTTTTTGCGGGCTTCCTTTACGTCTTTGCCTATCGCAAGCGCGACGGCCATACGGCGGTGGCCTATGACTTCGGGCTTGCCGAAGATGCGGATGTGGGTGCCCTTGATTTTGAGCGCCTCGGCGACGCCTTCGTAGGTCGGGTTTTTCATATTGCCGCGCGCGAGTATCGCATATGAGGCGCCAGGGCGGCAGGGGATTTCAGGAATTGGGAGGTCGAGAATCGCGCGCACGTGGAGTTCCATTTCGCTCATCGTTTGCGAAACCATCGTGACCATGCCCGTGTCGTGCGGGCGCGGGGAGAGCTCCGAGAACCACACCTTGTCGCCCTTCACAAAAAGTTCAACGCCGAAGATTCCGCGGCCTTTTGTGCCGCAGAGTTCGCCGACGACTTTCTTCGCAATATTTTGTGCTTTCGTCAGCGCCTTTTTCGACATCGGCTGCGGCTGCCACGACTCGCGGTAATCGCCGTCTATCTGGATGTGTCCGACGGGGGCGCAAAATGAAATGCCGCCCGCGTGCCGAACCGTGAGGAGTGTAATTTCGTAATCAAAATTTATTTTGCCCTCCACTATCACTTTGCTCGTCTTGCCACGGGCATCCTCCATCGCAAATTTCCATGCCCTCGCCAAATCTTGCGGTTTTTTAGCCATGGATTGGCCATGACCGCTTGACGACATCGTCGGCTTGATGAAGCAGGGGAAGCCGACCGCCGCCGCTCCCGCCTTGAGCTCCTCTAGGCTTCCCGCAAAACGATACGGGGAGGTCGGCAGTTTTAATTTCTCTGCGGCAAGCTGGCGGATGCCCTGCCTGTCCATCGTGAGCCGCACCGCGCGTGCGGTGGGAATAACCCTCCAACCCTCTTTCTCCAGCTCCACGAGCGTGTCTGTCGCGATGGCCTCTATCTCGGGAACGATGTAATCGGGCTTTTCTTTGTGTACCACCCTCCGTATTTGTTGTCCGTCGCGCATATTGAAGACATGCGAGCGGTGCGCCACTTGCATCGCGGGAGCGTGTTCGTACCTGTCGCATGCGATGACCTCGCAGCCGAGCCGCATCGCCTCGATGGCTACTTCCTTGCCGAGCTCGCCTGAGCCGAGGAGCATGAGTTTGACGGAGGAGGGGGTAAAAGGCGTGCCGAACTTCATGCGCTCATCATATATACTGGGAGGCCTATGGGCAAACCCAAGATAATCGTCTTTGCTTCAGGAAAGAGGTCGGGCGGCGGCTCCGGATTTGAGAATTTGGCGCGCTCGAAAGACCTTGATGCGGATATCGTAGCGGTCGTTTCCAACCATGAGCGCGGCGGCGTCCACGAGCGCGCAATGCAACTCGGAATTCCGTTCATCCATTTCGACCCATCGGCTCATTCAAACGTTTTGCAAAATGTTGGAACGTCGTATCGGGAGGTCGTTGATGGAACAGGAGCGGAGTGGATTGCGCTTTCGGGGTGGTTGCGCAAGACCGAGGGACTCGATCCAAAAAAGACATTCAATATTCACCCCGCACTTTTGTCTCAGTTGGACGGACGGTTCGCAGGACACGGCATGTACGGGCATCATATCCACGAGGCCGTGAAGAAAGCGCTTGATGCGGGGGAGATTTCGGAGTCTGGATTTTCGATGCACTTCGTCACCGAGGAAATGGACCGGGGGCCGGTATTTTTCGAGCATCGCGTGCCGCTCAAGCAGGGGATGACGGTAGAAGATATTGCGAAAGCGGTGAACGCTGCCGAGCATCAGTGGCAGCCGAGGATTACGAACATGGTCGTCCACGGAGAGATACACTGGGACGGCAAAGACGCTGCATCGCTGGTAGTTCCGCCCGACATCCTCTAGAATGGCGAAGCACGCCGAGGTGGTGAAATTGGCAAACACGCTGCGTTCAGAGCGCAGTGATCGCAAGGTCTTGCGGGTTCAAGTCCCGCCCTCGGCACAAAATTAGACTTTAACGTAATGTAGCAGCAGGCTGCTTTTTTCGTTCAGCTTTTTCGTTGATTCGAGGCGGAAATTCGCCATGAGGTCTTTTGATGACTCGAAAAGGTTGAGGCCGCGGCCGAAGACAAGCGGCTCGATGGTGAGATAGAGCTCGTCGAGCAGGTCGTTCTCAAGAAAATAGGTGTACGTCTGCGTGCCGCCCAGGACCGCGACCGTTCGGTATTTTTCCAAGAGAGGGATGCAATCCGATGACGCGGGATTGCAGTAAGTGAGCGTATCGCTTTTGCGCTCGCTTATCGCGACCGAAGCGGTAAACACGATGCAATTGCGTTTCGAGAGCGGCTCAATAGCGGTTTTGTAGGTGTTGTTGCCGACGACGATTACGTCGGATTTGTCGAGCATCTCGTGCAGGAAGTCC
>CAZQGK010000052.1:0-5509 GCA_964592945.1 uncultured Candidatus Saccharibacteria bacterium | reverse complement strand
ACCTATGAATGGGAACAAAACCTAAAAGGGGAGCATTGGAGTGAGAAAGATGTGCTCGATAAACTGCGAAAACTGCTTGAACGGGAATCGAAAAATGTATGGGAGATGAGCAAAAAACTCAATACCGACCTGCGCCGCGCAGCCTTCACGCTTGCTCTGGAGCGGCTTGAGGAGGCGTTGAAAACAAAAAAGTCCTGACTTGCCCCCGCAGTTGGCTCTGGGAAACTACATTTCGTTCATGTCGTCACAAATATTTTTGCCGCCGCCGCGGCAAAAATTTTCTGACCACGACTCGCGGTCCCGCAAGCTTGCGGGACATCGCTCCGTCCGGTACAAAAGCAGAAAATCTGCAGCAGTGCAGATTTTCAGTCTTTTGTCCCCCCGGTTGGAATCGAACCAACATCAACTCCTTAAAAGGGAGCTGCTCTACCACTGAGCTACGGGGGGCTGACTTTGCATCCTAGCAGACGGGCCTTCGACTTTCTACTACAGCGGCAGGTCGAAGGCGAAAACTCCGGCACCCGTGACGACGAGAGAGAGGAACATCACGAGCGCGAGGAGTGTGGTACTGATCGGTAACGTGCGTAGGCGGGGGAGGACGATGTCGAGCAGCATTCGCACCGCTCCCGCCAAAGCGACTCCCTGCGTCCACGTGCCGGCGGCGAGCGCCGCCGCCGCCGCGATTTCAAGTACGCCAAGCGCGCGAAGGCTTGTTTCGGGAGCTGAGAAATGCCTCCATGCCATGAAGACGAGCACGCACGCGAGCGCGAGCCGTACCACAAATGCCGAGAACGGTGCGAGGAACAGGATTTGCGGGAAAAGGGAAAGCATAGCCAAAATGATATCATCATTTTGGAAGTATCAAGTAACAGGTGTCAGGTATCATCTTGTACTTCGGCCTCGTTTGATACTTGCGACTTGATACCTGATACTTCGGATATTATGCGATTTCCAGTAGCCGTGCTTTTGCATAATATCCGCAGTACTCACAACGTGGGCTCGATATTCCGCACGGCGGATGCCGCCGGGGTCTCCCGCATATACCTCAGCGGATATACGCCGACTCCCATTGATAGGTTCGGCCGGACGCGGAAAGATATTGCGAAAACTGCGCTCGGCGCGGAGCACACCATCCCGTGGGAACATCACACGACACCCTCGCGCATCATATCAAGACTAAAGAAAGAGGGATGGGATATCGTTGGCATCGAGCAGAGCCCGCGGTCCGTCGACTATCGGAAGTTCTCCGCCGGAGGCGGATCCTCCTCCGGAGGAAAGGTCAAAAAACCGACGCTTTTTATTTTAGGCAACGAAGTGGACGGGATTCCGAAGGGAATCCTCAAGGCGTGCGACTCGGTAGTAGAGATCCCCATGCACGGCAAAAAGGAATCACTCAACGTTTCCGTCGCCACGGGGATAATTTTGTTTTCAGTACGTTAAGACGTCAACCGTTCTCCCATCTGCGTCCAAGAGACGGACCACGTCGTGTGAATTTGCCCACAACTCCGAACGTAGCGAGAGATACGCACGGTATGTGGGAAGTGCGAAAGAGGGACGTGCACGGTTCGTGTTGACGCATCCGTTGTAGGAAAAAGAGTTCACGACGAATGAGCGACATGTCGGGAAAAGGCCGGATGGTGGATCCCCGGGGAAATGGCACGAAGTAAGGTTGTTGAGATAGTCAAAACACGAACTGCCGTACGTGCGGATGTTGTCGGCGTTCATCGGCAGTGTTTCCGAAGGCGCCGGACACTCACCCGAAAGTTCCGGTGTGAATGTCTGGAGCTCACTCAGGTAGCCGGTGCAGATATTTTCGCGGAATGAAGTGCCGACGGGGGATGCTGCCGTCGTTATGAACACAGCCGTTCCCGGCTCGAGAGATATCGGCTGTACGTTGTTGACGACGCCCATCACAAAGAATGGAGCTGCTTGGGGGATAGGCGCACGTACTCCGGAGACAGCACTTTGCAGGGACCAATTCGTTATGAGAATGGGGCCCGTGTTGCTTTCAGCCGCGGCGATCTCAATGAATTCTCTCGAGGGGTCGCTCTCTGTCGCACTACTCTCCCGGATGGTTATCTTTCCGGCATAGGGTGACGGCGTGCCGAAATTACGCACCTGTGTTTCCTGCGGGCTTGAGAGTTGGTCTGAGTCGCCCGAAGCAAGATTCTGCGCCGCGGCTTCAGATGCGTAGTCGCTGATATCGGGGCCGCGGGTGGAAGAATCCGGCTGCCAAGGGAGCGTGATGAATGAGCCGGAGGTACTCGTCCCGAAGATAAGCTCGAGTGGATTTGCAAGCGAGCGCGCCGTGCGTGCTGCGGCAGCACCGCCGCCGGTTACCAGCCAGAAGATAAAGAGCGCGATGGCGAATACGATGAGAGATATGATGAGGACGCGTTTGATCATAGGTGTAGTATATCGCGGCTATTCATTTCTTGTTGGAGCCCAATATCCGTAGCGCTTCGCGCAGACGTTCGTTGGAACGCTCGACTTCCTGAGGGACTTTGCGCAACGCATCGCGCGCTTCTCCCTGCGAATATCCGAGCGCGCGCATCGCCTCGAGCGCCTCTTCGTCACCGTGAAGTGATGCGGCGCCGCTTTCCGTGGATGCACCCACTTTGTCTTTCAACTCGAGCACTATCTTCTCGGCTGTCTTTTTGCCGATGCCCGAAACTTTGGTGAGGTATGAAGCGTTGCCTGCGGAGATGGCGCTGCGCAGTGTCTCTACCGACGCGATGTCGAGGATAGCAAGCGCGGATTTTGGTCCGATGCCCGAGACGGTGAGCAATAGTTCAAAAAGCCGCAACTCTTCTTCGCCCGAGAATCCGTAGAGATCGAGAATGCTTTCGCGCACCGCGAGGTGCGTCCAGAGTGCGGTTTCGCCGTCTTGTTTCAGCGTGAGCAGAAGTTCCCGTGTTGCGAATACTTTGTATCCGACACCCGCGGCGGAAATGATGGCGTATCCCGCTCGTATCGCCGACACGTTGCCTTCAAGGTGACCGATCATGACTGGAATCATATCGTTTCCGTCATAAACTTGCTACTTCGGTCGTAATCCGTTAGGATGCGCGGCACATGGCAAACACGAGTTCGGCAAAGAAGGCACAGCGAGGCGCGGAGCGCCGTCGCGTTTTCAATGCGCGCCGCAAGAAGACGATGAAGGATGCGGTCAAAGACATGAGCAAGCTCGTGCTCGGAAAAAGCGTCAAAGAAGCGACCGCGATGCTTCCGAAGGTCTACAAGGCGATAGACAAGGCAGCCAAAGAAGGCACCATCAAGAAGAACACAGCCGCCCGCATGAAATCACAGGCAGCGCGCGCTCTCCGTTTGCTCGCGGCCTAACGCCTGAGTTAGGCACCTGTAGACGGCCTAACGGTTGAGTTAGGCAGGCCAAGCCACGAAATCTGCTGATTCGCCTGTAGACGGCCTAAGCTTTTCCCCTTTTAGCGCATTGCGGCTTCGCCCTATAGGCCGCATGATTGCGGTATGGTTTTCCACGAATCGCTCAATCCCGAGCGGAACTTTTCTTTTGCAATCCCTCTCGTTTTTATAATTATCCTCGCAGGCACGACCGGCGTCCTCGAAGTCGCCAACTCGTTTTCGTCTATCGCCTCATACGCATCGAATCCGCAGGCTCAGCTCGCGGCGTCTGCCGCACCAACTCCACCCGCGCCCTCCACTGGCTCTGCAACGACGGGCGGGAAATGTCAGACAACGTACGAGTCGTGTATGAAAGCAGCGAAATCAGATGTACAGACAGCGGCGTGCGAATCAAATTGGCGCAATTGCGTGTCTCAAAAGTGCAAGCGCGAAGAAGAGGACAGCGGCCTTGCGCAATGCCCCAAAGACCCTGACTGTGAGAGTTCTTGTACCGAATCGGCATCAAGCAAAAGGGGTTTGCTCAGCTGCTGTCAGGGCGGGCCGCAACACAATAATATGTGCCGGAAAGAAGTAGACGGTAAATGCGGTACTCCGGATTTGACGAAAGGAACTACGGGTGGGGCCGGCAACCTTACTCCTGCGGACCTTGAAGATATGCAGCGAGGCATTGATATGAATAGAAGTCTGGTCAAAGACTTGGAGACGCAAAGGGCGCTCGCGAATGAAAGCGAACAGTATCCCTGGTCGCCGCAGCAGGAAAGGGAATTCGTCCAGCTGAAACAAGACCTTGCGAAGCAGGAGAGTGCCTATGACCAGATCTTGAAAGCTGGGGATGACCCTTCTGCGGGTTGGACGGGAGGCCCAAACGATCCAACGGACCAACAGTTATTTGATCAAGAGAATATTGCAAAGTTGCGCGACGAACAAGTCCGCCTATCGGCAGAACTGGAAAAAGACCCTAATAATGAAAGCCTCTTGTATCGGCAAGAAGCAATAGCCAAAGAGCTTGCTTCCCAAAATACATTCAATAACGTTGGGCCCAGTGAAAAAGAGATTAACGACGCAATTTCAAAGGGGTTTGATGATGCACTACCAATAGTCAAATGGGATAGTTCTGAATTCGCCGGAGACGGGGCTCTTGAGCCGAGTGTTGCCAAGGATACCGGAGATCTAAGGGGAGGGTGGGCAGAGGCCGAAAAATATGACCAGTTCAACAACCTTGGCGAGAGCGACAAAGCTATTAGAGATGCCCAGATTGAGGCTCTCAAAACAGAAAAGGAAGGTGCGATTGCGACTGGCGACTGGACTGCGGAGAAAGAGAAACAACTCAACGACTTAGAGGCAGAGAAGCTGAAGGCTGAAAAAGGAAGCAGTCCCACACAGAAAACCGACGCGCCGCCGTCAGATGCAAGCACGCCGCCGAAAAAAAATGAAGGGATAGTTCCCGGCACGGACCAGCCAGGAGTTGACTGTAGTAAGGGTGGCTGCGTCGATGCAAAAGGAAATCCCATCCCGCCAACAAAGTCCGCGAAGGACGAAGGGATAGTCCCAGGCACGGACCAGCCGGGACTTGATTGCAGCAAAGGTGGCTGCGTCGATGCAAAAGGAAATCCTATCCCTCCAACAACGACCGACCCGAAAGCGAAGCCTGAGGTCAAACGAGGCGATGGAACGCCAGATCCAAAGGCTGAAACTAAAACACCTACTGCTCCGCCGGGCGGCGGCGGACCTGCTGGAGGAGGCGGTGAGAAACCGGCTGGAGGTGGTGCAGGCGGGGGTGATATCGGAAAAGCGCTCAGTTCTATGCTCGAGGGACTCATGAAAGCGCTCGGCGCCCCAAAGCCGCCTTCTCCCGCGCCAGCACAAGCCTGCTCCACCGACCCCAACATATACTCTCAGCAACAGCAGCAGTACCAACAGCAATTGCAGCAATACAACTATCAGCTCCAGCAATACAACTACCAGATGCAGCTCAGCAGAACGTACGGTGAAAACAACGCGATGCCCGTTGCACCGCTTCCCGCCCAACCAAGCCCCTGTACTCCGTCGACCGGCGGCCAATGCAGAGACCAAGCTCCACAACCCAACCCCAACAACTGCACCACAGGGACGTGGCGGCCCACCTACA
>CAZQGK010000051.1:0-5654 GCA_964592945.1 uncultured Candidatus Saccharibacteria bacterium | reverse complement strand
CGGCACCGAGTGGCAGTCGTCGCCCGCGTACGGCTCGGGAGGCGGCGGCGGTGGAGGTGCCAGCGGCAATCCTGGGGCTGCCGGTTGCGTTGGTGGCACGTATGGCGGCGGCGGCGGCGGGGGGGGGAACCGTGTTGTCGCTCCCTCCGCAGGCGGCGCAGGTGAAGCCGGCAAAGCAGGCCTTATTGTCATCACCTACACTCCCGACGTTACCGCTCCCACGCCGAACCCCGCCACCTTTTCCACCGCACCCACACCAGACAGCACCACGCAAATATCCATGGTCGCCTCGACAGCCACCGACGCGGGCGGCTCCACTCCCGTGGCATACCTCTTTACCTTCTCCGCTTGCGGCGCCAACGGCGGTACCGGCGGCACCAGTAGCTCCTGGCAGGCCGGCACTTCATACTCGGACTCCGGCCTACAAACCAATAAATGCTACGGCTACACTATTCAAACGCGCGACGCCATACCAAACACCGGCACTGCCTCCGCGCAAACCACCACCTACACGCTCGCCACAGTACCCAGCGCGCCCACACTATCCACCCCCTCGGCAAGCGGGATGGTCCTTACCAACAACGAAAACGGCAACCCCACCGCCAGCCCCGCCACCTACTTTGCCGCATACGTTACCTCGGCTGACACCAACTGGAATACCAAATATGTTGCCGCCAACGGCAGCGCCTCCGCTTCCGCGGTGTGGCTTACCGACGCACAGCTCACGAGTCTGACGCTTACCGGCATGTCGCCAAACGTCTCGTACACTATCGGAGTCAAAGCGAGGAACGAGCTCACCACAGAAACGGCAGTGGGCTCGACCGCGAGCCTTGTCACTCTGGCCAACGTGCCGGGGACTCCGACGGTAACCCAGCCAACGCAGACAACGTTGCAGATAAACAACAATGAAAACAGCAACCCGACAACGGTTCAATACGCCATACAAATCGTGGCCGCAAGCGATGCCACATGGAACAACAAATACGCGACCGCGAGCGGCGACCCGTCCGCCGCCGCCGTGTGGCTCACCAGCACCCAAGCCAAGAACCTCATTATTACCGGGCTTACCGCGGGGGTGACATATCAGGCGCAGGTAAAAGCGCGGAATTCTGATCCCACGGAAACCGCCTTTAGTAGTGCCGGCTCCAACACGACAAGCTCTGAGGCAAGCACCTCGGCACGCTATCTGCGCCTGCGCGGGGTGCGCCTGCGCGGCGTCCGTTTGCTCTATATACCTGCTTGGGACGTGGTCGCGACGTCTTTGCGGCGTCCGCTCTCCGCGGATATGATATGACGATGCGAAAAAATATCTCTACACTTCTCGGTGTCGCATCCGTGGTGGCTCTGCTTGCGGGACTCTTCTTTTTACGGGCGAGTTACCTGAGCGACAGTTCACAGGCGGATTCGACCTCCGTGTTCCAGGTCACGCCTGTTGCGGTAGCGAAACCTGATACGGATGTGTCACCGTCACGGCCTGCTCCCGCCGGTTTCAGTGAATATCACAATGCGACGTATCACTTCTCGCTCTTTTACCCGCAGGACCTGAGCGCACGGGAGTATAAAGAGGTTGGTACCGCGATGACGGTAACGTTCGAAGGACCGTTCAGTGACCGGGGATTCCAAGTATTCGTCGTCCCCTATGGAGAGAAACGGGTCACACCGGAGCGCTTCAAGACGGATGTCCCGTCGGGAATCATTGCAAGCTCAACAGACATAACACTCGACGGCATCGCGGCTACTGCTTTTTACAGCAGGAACCAGGCCATGGGGGATACGTACGAGATATGGTTCTTATACCACGGCTTTCTGTATGAAGTAACGACGTACAAAGAGTTTGATGCGTGGCTCAATGAAATAATGTCATCCTGGAAATTCCTGTAGGCCGGTATTTCTAATCGTGCGCGTCATATTCGAACAACCGGTACCCGCGGAGAGTTTGTGCAATATCGGCGCGGTACTCGGGACGTGCGGAATAGCGCAGCAGCATGTCGGAGAGAGTCGTGAGCGCTCCGGGTGAGCGGTCATAGATAGAGACGGATTTTTTCACAACGGACGGATTGTAGAGCTGGAACAGCGTCGGGAACGCGCTGTGCGAGCCGAAAAAGAAAAGAAGGCTATCGTCATACTGATAGCCTTTGCGTATCAGCCTGAGATTACTTTCACTCAACATCCACACCTCGTGTACGACTACATCGAGCGCGGCGCTTTTGTCGCGGAACATGAGGGCAAGACCGGTGAGTCGTTGCTCCGCATCCCTAGGATACGTCTCATTGCTCTGTAGCGCGGAGCGCAGATATTCAACAGCGTCATCCTCGTGCAGCATGTTGGTCGAGAGGAGTTTTTCCCGCTCCTGTGGAGCAATTGTGGGATGCACTTGAGCGAACGAAGCAACGAGTTCTACAGCGTTCACTTGCGAAACATCAAGTCCGCTATCCGCGCACTCATAGAAATACATTGCTGATTGCACCGTAACCGGAGGTGTCATCCGTCCGTTCGTGAGGGTTGCAAGCGATGCGGTCGATGTTGAGAAAAAGACGTCTCCCATGTAGAGCAGTGCCGGCGGAAGATAGGATATAGAATCTTCCGGCACAAGATCGCGGAAGATGTACGGCCCCGCTACGCTCGCAAGGCACGTGCTTGAGGAGAGTGCAACTAATTTACGGACTTCGGGATTGGACCGTGACCCCCAGTAGATTTCTTCGACATCTCCGGCGAGCCGGGCGGCCCGCGCATCGTGCGTGTCGGACACGGAGGGCGGAAGTGGGAGCGCGATATCGCGCACATCGCATGCCCGGATTACACCGCTGAAACACCGGTCCCGTTTTGAGAGAATAGCGGCTTGCGCGCCGGCGGAGCTGCGTATTGCGGCGATGGCTTTTTCAACATTACCCGAGGTCATCGTTCCGCCGAGGAGGGGAAATTTTGCGTCTTTGTATCCGAGGAACTTGTATGATGCGCCGAACAACTCGCTGTCGTGTCGCTGGGCTTCGATGACCGAACTGATAGCAGCGCGGTAGATGACGGCGGCGGTGTCAGATCCGGATCCGATGAATGCGAGGCGTGCGCGCTCCACGGCGGCGAGCGCACGGAGAAAAGAAATGGGGTACAGAGACGTCCTCACAGCCTCAATATTGCTCGGAATACGCAGCGAATCCGCCTGTTCTTTCTGAACGCGCGCGAGTTCCGTGACCTGCGTATCAAGCTTGTCCGGCTCCGTTCCCGCGAGCCCGAATTGCGGAGAACGCTCGGCCACCGCCATCTCGTAGGTGAGCTCGAGTGCTTTCAGCGCGTGAGCGCGGGAGATACTTGAGCTTGCGGCTGTTGTAACGACTCCTCCTTGGACCGTGTAGCGAATGCCGCTCACCGCCACGTTTCGTGGCGGTATTCGTGCGTCGTGCAACGCGGAAGAATAAAAGGTGTAAGCCCGCTCCTGTTCGTACAGCGAATACCATCGCATGGCTCCCGGGGTCAAGACCGCAGCAAGAGCCACTATGCATAAAACGAACACTATAGTGCGACGGGAGACGTGTGTAATCACTTTACTATGTATCATACCTGAACATAATCCGCACGATCATTGCAGCGGGGCGGCTTCTTCGATTGCTTTTCGATGCATCACAAAGAAGAACGTCATGTCGCGGACGAGCTCAGCCTGCGGGATAGTCTTACGCAGAACCGTATACCGCACGAATGGAGATCCCGAAGTCGAGCCTGCCCGCTCGACAGGCGGAGGTTGTACGCCGGTTATGGAGCGGTTCGTCCCCTGGAACAAAGAAAAGAAACCGCTCCGGACGTAGAAAAGATATTTTGCTTCCAGTTCGACGGGAACGTTGGTGCGCAAGAGTCCGATGTTTGCCAATTCGTCGCCTGCGATCTTGTTTATGAATTGGTCAAAGCTCGTTGTGCCATATTGGTGAGCGAGCGATAAATCGAGGAGCGCTTCAATTATTCGCGGTGGAACGTTTTGTTTTGCCGACAGTACGCGCAGGGCGCCGTCTACGTACGCGCGGGCATCCCGCTCACGTACGATACCGGCGGACGGATTTATCAGCCGCGTCTCCAGCTCGCGCAATGTAGCGGCATCGGGGCCTTCCGCGTACTCACTGAAACGCTCGGTCTGGGCGGCATCCAAAACAGCCTTTGTTCCGAAAATCCGCGCGGTGTCAAGCGCTATTTCGGGGCATTTATAATGCTCCCAAAGAGGGAAGTACACGTACGCAATCTTATTCTCACCAAAATAACGATAAAACGGCATATCCTTGTAAGGCGCTGCCGGCACAAAGAGTATGTCTCCCATGAATTCCGGCGTGACGATGCCGTCCGCACTTTTCTTTTTAGTTCGCAGAAAGAACAAAAATGGCGCGTCGAAGTTGTTCATACATACGCTGTCCATAAGCTCAAATACCGGTTTTTTAAGATACGCCGGGTTTTCCATAGAACGCGAGTATGATGATCTTATTTCGTCCAAAAAAGGGTATGTATTCTTTACAGCGGCATCCGGCGTCGCCGGAGTGGTTGCCGGTCCCGGTAATGCCAAACGCGATGAGTCGCATGCACTAACGGAGCCGGAGATGCACGCACTTTGCTTGTCAAGCGTGGCGGCCGTTTCGCGGATTCCGCGCAAAAGCGCGTCCATGGAACGTACCAGCGACTCTCTAGTCATTGTGCCCTCGAATACCTGGTAGGCGACCGCTTCCTCCGGAACAATGCGAGTGAATGCGGCCTTGTGAAGGAGCAGGTCTTTTTTAAATGCGTATACGGCCTCTTTCGCGGCCTGTCTGTAGAGCGCCTCATCGACATCTGCGCCTGTAGATATAAATGTCTCCCGCAAACGCTCAAGCTTTGCGAGGGAGCGCAGGAAATCTATCGGATACAAAGAAGATCTCACGGCATCTTTATTCGAGCGGTTTTTCTGTATCTCGGCAAGACTTGAAGCAACATCGGCGAGCGCTGTTACTGCCCGGTCCAGTTTCTCCGGGTCGGTACCCGGAACGGCAAGAAGGGGACTACGCTGCGCAAGTGCAAGCGCATAAGCGGTCCGGAGCGCGTCGAAACGCTCTTTGCCGGCAACGCTCCCGCCGGCACTCTCCACGTCGCCGTCTTTTACGGAATACGATATACCGCTGACGACTACTGTTGCCGAAATATGTTGTTCTTCAAGTGCCGTCGAAAAGAAAAGGGAGGCCGCTTTTTGGGTCTTGGTCCGCTCCGCGTCTAATGCAGCGGCGCTGACCGCCAAAACAACAATGAGAAACAATACCACAACAGCCCCATTTTTTGTAAATGTAATCATGCGTCAGTAATTCCAATCCTCAAGCCGCATCATGTAGTTGATGTCGTGGATCAGCTTTTTGTGCGGAACCGAAGACCGTATCTCGGAGTAACGCAGATATGGTTGTCTGGTGTTGGGTAGCGATGTAGATTCATACGGCGGTACCCTCTCCGGAGCAAACGACGGGTTATGCCCCATGAAAAGAGAGAAAAATGCACTTCTCGCAAAGAAGAGGTATGACGCGGTTATTCTTACGGGAATGCCCGATTGCCCGTTCTTCAGACCGGCGTTATTCTCAGCTGCCAAACGGTACATCAAATCAGCGGAACCCGCGCCTCTGTCTCGAAGTTGGAGTGCGAAAGAAACGTACTCGTTCCTGACT
>CAZQGK010000050.1:0-5681 GCA_964592945.1 uncultured Candidatus Saccharibacteria bacterium | reverse complement strand
CCAAAGCCTTCCTTGCACCACCCGTGGTTCTTGTTGTGCCGCTGGGCGGCTCATCCTACGCCATTCGCAGACGTGCCTGGTTGGCATCCAGGGCCGTTCTGGCCGGAAGACGGTCTGTGATCGGGTCTGGGCGGCCAAAGGGCGGCTAGGCGGCTTCCCCCAAGCTCCTAAGGATCTACTACAGCACCTAGTAGTTGACTCTTCCCTTCGCCTGTCGCCTTCGCCCTTGACCTTCTCTCTCGCTCTTGGTGTTGGCCTCTTGCACTTCGCAATGCCTCCAATCCCTAGACGTGGATCGCAGGCCTGTAAACGCGCGAGGCTCGCTGGTCGGCTTATAACCGGGTAACCCGGGCGCCAGCCTTTGTGGGGCCAGCAGACGACCATCCGAGCCTCGAGGCATGGTAACTCAATTCGAAATTCTGTCAAGGCAATGTTTTGCCTTACAACGCTTAGCTAGTCTGGGACGCATAACTCAGAATATACGTCCCAGACCTAAGCAGTAAAGCCTTACGAACTAAGGCTTTAGACCCCCTCCCTCCCCTTCGACTTCGATAGGTACGTAGAGCCATGGGTCCCTTCTCGACTGCCAGGGTGGTTCTAGAAATCGAGGTCTGGGATACGCAATCGAGGGACTTGACAGCGCAGGTCTTGGCGTTGTAGAACCGTGGCATGAGGAACAGGGAACTACTTCGGGAGGTGCTTGCGGACAGCACTTGCAGTGGGGCGCGGCCTTATGGCGTTGAGGATCTACTGGCGGCCGATGCGAATCTGTATGGGCGAGAGTTTGGTGTTGGTGTGTGGGATGAGAGGGAGGCGAGGATGCTGGCAACTGTGTGGACGTTGTGGGGTGAGCTTGAGCCGAGGCTAGTTCGTGAGCGGAGGGAGGCGTGACGATCAAGTGTTTGGAGTGCGGGGTTGAGGGAGAGGCGCGGCGGAAGTCGAAGAAGTACTGTTCGGAGCGTTGTAGGAACGTAGCGTGGCAGAAGGTTCACAGGATTGGGAAGAGGGCGAAGGTGACGACGTGAATCCGACGTTCGTAGAGCGCACGGGGCACAGGACGTACGCCTACGTCGATCTGGAGGGCGTGGCGGAGGAGATTCTTGACCTGGGGCAGTTCTGTGAGTTCAGGAGGTTGGCCGGCCAGGCGATCTTGTCGTCGCAGGTTCGGATCAAGGAACATGCGTCTCGGATTCTGGAGGAGCAGGTCAAGGCTGGCGGGGCGGTTACTGGACTGGTCGGTTCGTGGTCGGACGATTTCCGGCAGTTGGAAGCCGCCGAGTGGAACCTGCAACGGCGAGAGTACGTCAAGGCGTTCCTTGAGGCTTACAACGGAAAGAAGGTGTCGCCGTGAACGAGTACGAGGCTGCGATCAAGGACTTGGAGAGCCGCCTTGGGCAAGTGGGACTTACTGGCGGCACCGAGGCCAACAACCAGCCGAACTGGTACGTCCGTGCCGGCGGAGTCCACGTCAACGCCAAGTCGTTCATCAAGGCGTACAGGATGCTGAAAGCCGCCGAGGAGGCCGGACGTGAAGACTAAGTACAGGTATCCTGTCGTTGATTTTGTGCCTTCGGTGTGTGCGAAGTGTGGCGGCAAGCCCTGGCGGTTCGTGAGCGAGTCGGTTACTGGAGTCGTGAGAGCTTGTGCGTGTGGCGAGTACAGGTATGGGACGATTTCTGACGTGTGGATGTCTCATTCGCAGTTCTACGAGCCTTGCCAGACTTCGGACTGGCAGGAATGGGAGGTGGCGTCGTGACAACCGTAACGCTTGAACACAGGTGGCTGTGCGTGTGCCACCGCGAAGAGTCGTACGTCAACCACGGCGAGGACTGCGTCAGGCTGTTCAGGACGCCGATCCTTGTGCCTGTCGAGAAGTCGTGGCTAAGCCGCCTCGTGGATCGCTTCTGGCCGGTGACGGCATGAGCCGCCTCCTGGCACTCCTCGGGCTCGTACGGCGCTCCGACCTAGTCCTCGTGACCAAACGCCTTCTGGCCGAGGTCGATCAGCAGAAGGGCTACATCGCCACTTCCAAGAAGAAGCTCGAAAAGATCAGCCTCGAAGTCACCAAGGTCAAGGGGCGGCAAGAAGACCTCCAGGCGCTTCACCAGGAGATCCACAACTTCACCGGGAGGGTCTTCGGGCTCGAAGTCTCCGTTGCCACGATCAGAGACTTGCTGCGGTGAGCGAAGAGCCGTGTGTCGGAACGGCCGGCTGCCATGACTGGCAGGTAGTCGCCATCCCGCTCACAATCCAAGACCTCGGACTGGCACCCAAGATCGTCATCCAGTTCTTCCGCGTCTGCCCGTGGTGCAAGGTGTCTGAGGATCTTCCGGGCCGTGTCCTTACGCCAGGCAAGCCGAACAACGCCATACTGTCGTAAAAGAAAAGGGCCTAGCCCCGAAGGACTAGGCCCCGAAGTTCTGCTGCTTTAGGCCGCGATCTCTTCCCAGACCAGCGTGCAGTTGATGACTCCGCCGCCAGCACCCGTAAGCGTCACGGTCGAGTTGAACGAGATCGCCGTGTTCGGCTGGAGGATGATGGCACCGTTCAGCCATGCTTCGCACACAGGAGCAACGATCTGGACGGTCGCCGCACCAGTGTCAACCACGCCCAGCGACCAAATGGCCGTAGGGTTGGCCGGAACGGTAGCCGCGACAGACGCAGACGCAATCGAACTGGCCGCAGACCCGAGAAGGCAGTTGCGGATCGTGACCGCCGTTCCGGCAGCAACGGCCGCCGCCGCCGTGTTGTGGTTCGAGGTAAGAACCACCACTCCGCCGGCCGTGAGGGCCGTGCCGTTGTGCGCACCGGCCGCGTACAGCAGGACCATGTTCTTCCCGCTTCCGGCCGGGTTCGCCACCGTCATACCGACCGGCGTCGCGTCTCCAGGGGCGTCGAGCAGGCGGACGGTCGTGTCAACCGCGATGAAGCAGTTGCCACGCAGAACGGCTTCCTGGTAGGCCGCAGACAGCCATCCGGTCAGGGCGGCTCCAGAGCGGGTAAGCCTGGCGGTGGCTGGATTGCCGGTGGTAAGGGCGGTAGGACCAACGATGCCTTCGTTCAACATTTTGCGTGTCTCCTTGCGGCTACTTGCCGCCGTTCAACTTCGTTAGTTCGGCTCGGATGTCTTCCTGCACCAGCAGGATCTTCTCCAGCAGCCGCCTTACCGGCGTGTCAATCATCGGCAAGCCGTACTTCCCGTTCCCGTCCGGCACCAGCTCAACCTCGTTTCCGCCGTCTCCGATGGTGACGAATGTGGGGTTGTCTACAGTTGCCGGCGCGTACGTAGTGGTCGTGACTCCGCCGCTAGTGGTCTGCGTAGCAACGACCTGACTGACAAAGAGCGGTACCGAACTATCTCTTCCGTCGCCTCCTGCTGCCATGTCTCCTCCTCCGATTCCGACTCCGTTGACGGCAGGTACCTACCACTACAGGTTGTGGACTTCAAGCGATTTCTATGCTACGGATTGGGCCGTGACCTACGAGCGGCTCGCTGGAGGGTGACGTGGGGGAAGGCGTGGCCTGGCAAGACACCGACAGTGGGCGGCCTCCTGAAAGCCATGCGAACGGTTCAGTCGGAATGCACGAGGCTGTGGGGATTCGACATCCTGCGGGTGATGGAGGCGACAACCTGGACCTACGCGGACTGCGAGCGGATGGTCAGGGAGGGCATGAGCCGGGGGCTGGTCAAGTTCTCGTTGAGGGCCAGCGCGGTTCAGGGGAGGAACATCGACGAACGGATGTGGTTCCGCCTGACGCGGAAGGCGATGGGCGGAACACCGAGGGCGGCCATGGACCCGGAGACGTTGGCGAAGAAGAGAGCGAAGAGCAGAGAGTCACAACGGCGATTCATAGAGCGGAATCCCGGCTACCGAAAGCGGTACGCCAAATCCTCAAGGAACATCCCTGGAACGAAGGCGGACCACTCCACGCCGAAGCCGTAAAACTAGGGCTCACGCCAGAGCAGGCAGCTTTCGTCATGCTCCGCACTCTCCCGCCGCCGTTCACGCAGTCTGTCGCGCAGTCGGAAAAGCTGATCGGTGTGTCAACGGGCGCGTGCGCCTACTGGTCCAGGAGCGAGAAGGTCGGCAAGGCGATCATCAAGGCGTCGCTGGCCGTCGCCATGTGCAGCGCACCAGAGATTTTCTTGAGGACGGTCGAGATGGCACGCGAGGGCGACAAGTTCCAAACGAGGATGTACTACGAACATATCGCGGCGCTCGCCAAAGATCCGGCCGTAATGGGCTCGGACTTCGGACGCGCACTTGCTGGTGTCGAGGACGGCGAAATGGCGTCGCTCACCGTCATCGCAGACAAGCGCAGGTCGAACGGGCGGCCCAAGGCGTCGTGAGTTCCGATCCGAGACTCATCCGTTCGGAAGCCGAAGGGTCGCTGTACTACTTCGCCAAGCACGTCCTTGGCTACTCGGACCTCAACGACCACCACGAACGACTCTGCGACTGGATGCAAGATCCGAATCGTCGCCGCCAGCGCGTTCTCTGGCCGCGCGGAACCTACAAGACCACCATCGGGCTCTGCTTCCTGCTGCGCGAGATCATCCTGGACCCCGAAGCCCGCTGGCTCATCTACTCGGCGAACCGCGAAGAGGCCAAGAAGCGCCTCAAGGTTCTGAAAACGCACATGGAACGGAACCGGATGCTTCCGGGACTGTGGCCCAAAATCTTCTTCGACGACCCGGTAAGCCAATCTCCGAAGTGGACAGACGAAATCTGCACAGTTCGCCGCCGTGGCATCTACACCGAAGAGACGTTCGAGACTGGATCGCTCGAAAAGTCGATCACGGGCCGCCACTACACGGGCGCGATGTGCGATGACTTGGTCACGAACGAGAACTACCGCTCGCAGATCGGACTCCAGGCAGCCATCGACGGCTGGCAGGATCTTCGACCCGTTCTCGCCAAGGGTAGGCAGGGAAAGGCGACGTACAAGGAACTCGTCCTTGGCACCGTCTACGACGACGGCGACCTCTACGGCTGGCAGGACGAGAACGTGCCGGAATCAGACCTCGCCAGGAACACGCGAGGCATCTGGACCGACGACACGGAGTCGGAAACCATCCTCGGGAACGACCTGACGCCAGAAATGCTCGCCGAGATCCGCCGTTCGATGACCTCTTCGCAGTTCGTTCACCAGTACTTGAACGAACGGGTGAGTTCCGACACGGCGATGTTCAAGGAAGCCGACTTGAAGGCCGGCGAGTACAGCGTAGAGCCGGAAAGTTCCATGTACGTGACCGTCTGCATGGACCCTGGCCGCAAGATCGGGTCGAAGAACGACAAGACGGCCATCACGGTACGGGGCGTGACGCTCGACGGCCACATCTGGGCGCTGGAAGACTGGTCTGGCCGCCTTCTGCTTCGAGAGCGGGCCGTGAAGCTCCACGACATCTGCACCGAAGTAGACAAGCGCCGGAAAGTGTCGCGGGTCGGCATCGAGGACACCGACGCCGTCAACATCAAGGCGTTCGAGGATGTGTGCGGCGAGCGGCGCAAGTGGTTCGGGGTCGATGAGATCAAGCCTCGCGGTCGGACAAAGGGCTCGCGCGTCGAAAAGGTGCAGCCGGCGACCGAGCAGAAGCGGTTTCACATCCGAAGCAACATGGTCGAGTCTAAAGTGCAGATCGTTAGGGTCAAGGCCGGCTCCGCACGTCGAGACGACCT
>CAZQGK010000049.1:0-5853 GCA_964592945.1 uncultured Candidatus Saccharibacteria bacterium | reverse complement strand
GCATGTCCAAGATGCGCGGCTCCTGCTCATTGGGATTGTAGGGCTTAAGGAATGGTTCGGGCGCTTTCGAGGGCTCCATTGCGACACTTTAGCACAAATTACATCAGTTTGAGGTCGCCTTTGGCAGAGAGGTTTGCGGGGTCAATGAACTCTTTTTTTAGCGCATGGAAGTAGCCGGCGAGAGCTATCATAATTGCGTTGTCGGTTGCGAGCTCGGGCGGGCAGATGAGGAGCTGTGCGCCTACCTTTGCCAAAGCTTCGACGAGGCGTTTGCGGATGTACGTATTCGCAGAGACGCCGCCTCCCGTCACGACAGTGCCTGCACCGTACTCCTCGACGGCGCGCAGGGTTTTGTGGGTGAGCACGTCGGCGACCGCTTCCTCGAATTCGCGCGCGAGTTTCTTTTTCAGAACGTCAGAAGCGGGCGCGCCCGCTTCGAGGGCGCGCAGAACGGCGGTCTTCAGTCCGGAAAAAGAAAAGTCGAGATTGTCCTCGTTCAACATCGGTCGCGGAAGTTTTATTTCTGACTCCAGATTCTCGCTCCTCGCTTCTTCAGCCAGACGGCTGATGTGCGGCCCGCCGGGATAGGGGAGCTCCATCATTCGCGCGACTTTGTCGAATGCTTCGCCCGCCGCATCGTCGCGGGTTTTCCCCACCACCTCATATTGCAGCGGCCCTCTGGAAAGCACGAGCTGCGTGTTGCCGCCGGAGATAAGGAGTGAGAGGACGGGGAATTCGAACCCCGCGAACTTCCCAGCTTGCGCGCCCTCCATCATCGACATAACAATATGTCCCTCAAGATGATTTACCGCGACAATGGGTACGTTCCACGCGAGCGACAGCGCTTTCGCAAAATTCACGCCGACCCAGAGCGCGGGCTCGAGCCCCGGGCCGTAGGTAACGGCGATAGCATCGATATCGGGTCTCCCGTTTTGTCCGAGGGAGGGGATTAGTTGGCTCAGAAGTTCTGGTTCTCTCTCGAGGATTTTTGACAGCTCCTGCACGTTCGGGGCAATTGTTGAAGCGGAGGCGGCCGCCAGCCCGTGGAGAGCAATCTCCAGCATCGGCACAAGGCTCTTCCCGTGCTCGCGCTTGGCAAGGTTGGGGAAGACCCCGCCGTACTCCTCATGCAACTTTGCTTGTGAGTGGAGCGCGTTGCCGAGGATCTCATACTTGAATGCGGGACCAAAGTCCCCTTCCGCTTCAATGAGACAAACGGCTGTTTCGTCGCAGGATGTCTCGATTCCTAGTACTTTCATATCCGACGTTATACCATGGGACATCTGTATGACCTCTATGTGGCGCGACGACCTCCCAATGACGAAGAATCCACTTCGCTTCTTCCTCTTCGCGTCAAAACCTCACTGGCAGGCGGCCGTGGCCGCGATACTCTTTGCCGCCGCCGGCAACGCCTTCTCCGCGAGCGTCGCATATGTCTTTAAGCTCATAGGCGATGCGGCGGCGGCTCTTGCGGCGGGCGGCTCGTACGACGCGCTTTTTTGGGCGGCGGGGGCGACCATATTCGTGCTCGCCTGCGCCAAATTCTTCTGGCGGATAGCGGGGTTTGCGGGAGCGCGGTGGGCGACGGGGACCTCGGCGACCGCGCGCTACGCGCTCACATCGTACGTGACGCTCCATAGCCGCACGTATTTTTCCGACCGCTTCGCGGGCTCCATCATGAACAAGATACGGCATGCGGCGACGGGCATGCGCGAGGTGGTGGACGTCTTCCTGTGGGAATTCCTCGAGCTCGGCGTAAACGCGGTCGGGAGTTTCATCATCGTCTTCTTGGTGAGCCCGCTCGTCGCGTGGATATTTTTTGCCTGGGTGGTCCTCATTCTCGCGGCCAACTTTTACCTCGGGTTCCGCCGCGTACCGCTTGCCGCCCGCGCGCACGACCTCGAAACGGTACTGAACGGCGCGACGGTCGATTTGCTTACCAATGTGAGCGCGATGCAGGAATACGCTCGTCGCGAATTTGAGATAGAGCGGCTGAAAGGCGCGACGGAGGATCGCCGCAGGGCGCATTTGAAAAGCTGGTACTTCGGCGAGTGGACACGCATTCTCAACAGCGTGCTCCTCGTCATCTTCGGAGGCGTTATGGTATTCGTAACCGTCGGCCTCGCGCGCTCGGGCATCCTCTCGTTCGGGGATATTATTCTCGTCATCACCATCATTTTCAGAATAGAAGGGCTCCTGCAATCGCTCGGTTCGAATTTCAACAAGTTCGCGGAGACCTGGGGAGAGATACGGGAGAGCCTCGATGAGATAATCGCACCGCACGAGATTCCCGACGAGCCAAATGCGGCGGAGCTTGTGGTAGAGGGCGGGGCGCTTTCGTTCAACAATGTGAGTTTCTCGTACGGAGAGAACGCCGTTTTCAAGGACTTGACGCTTGTCATCCCCGCGGGGCAGCGGGTCGGTGTCGTCGGCCGCTCGGGCGCGGGGAAATCAACGCTTGTACGCCTCGTCTTGCGCCACCACAATCTAAGCGCGGGCACCATCACGATAGACGGCACTGACATCGCGAGCGTAACGCAAGAGAGCCTCCGCAACGCCATCTCGGTCGTACCGCAAGAGCCGCTCCTCTTTCACCGCACCATCCGCGAGAATATCGCGTACGGGAATCCGGGTGCCTCCGAAGAGCAGGTCATTGAAGCGGCGAAGCTCGCACAGGCGCATGATTTCATCATCCAACTTCCCACGGGATACAGCGCGATGGTGGGCGAGCGGGGCATCAAGCTCTCGGGCGGCGAACGCCAGCGCATCGCGATTGCCCGCGCGATATTGAAGAACGCGCCGATACTTCTGCTTGATGAGGCCACCTCGGCGCTCGACAGTGAAAGTGAAGTGGAAATACAAAAGGCGCTGCGCGAATTGATGAAAGGGAAGACGGTGATTGCCATCGCCCACCGCCTCTCGACTTTGCGTGAAATGGACCGCATCATCGTGCTTGAGAGCGGCAGTATCAGTGAGGAGGGAACCCACGATCAGCTGGTCGCAGGTACGGGCATCTATTCGCAGCTCTGGGCGCATCAGGCGGGCGGATTCCTGCAAGATCAATAGTATGGATTTCAAATTTTTTTCGCGCGACGGAAGGATACTGCCCATCGGGGAAGCACACGTGCCGCTCTCAAGCATCGAGTATGCCTACGGCTTTGGCGTCTACGAAAGTATCCGTGTATCGAACGGGACCGTCTACTTTCCCGACGACCATATCGGGCGATTGATGGAATCAGCCCGCATCATCGGCCTCTCGCATCCGTTTACAGCAGCCGGCGTGTCGGACGCCATCGTAAAACTCCTTGAGAAAAATGAGGTTACGACATGCAACATAAAAATACTGCTTATCGGGGGGCGTACAGCCGATGATGCAGAGCTTAATATTCTCTGTCTGAATCCCCTCTTTCCGGATAAAAAATTGTACCGGGACGGCGCGTCCGTTGTCACTTACGAATACGAACGTTCCTTTCCGCGTGCAAAGACGCTCAATATGTTGGAGAGCTATCTCGCCTATCGCAAAGCAAAAGAGGTCGGTGCATACGATGCACTCCTTATCGACAGCAAAGGTTGCATCACGGAAGGCACGCGCACGAATTTCTTTTGCATACAAGGCAAAACACTCGTCTCGCCGCCTGAAGAAAAGATCTTGCTCGGCGTTACCCGCAAGGCAGTCCTGCAGGTGGCGGTACAAAATGGATACGAGGTCGTACAAAAAGATATTCACCCCGCTGACCTGCGTGAGTACGATGGGGCGTTTCTCACGAGCACATCCGCAAAGATACTTCCCATTCGTTCGGTCGACACTTTCCAATTCGGAGAGCATCCGGATGCTCTGAAAAAGCTGATGGCGGTTTTCGACGGATTTCTCAATGCGTGCCGGGGCACGATGTGATCAAAGGCCGGTGGGTGCTGTCTTTGAACGCATGATGAAATCTTTGAGACGCGCGGCGTCTTCTTCGGCGAGAACGAGCACGGTGTCAGGGCGCGGACGGGCGCGTGTCGACTTGTCGCCGACGCTGAAATTGAGTTGACCGGCGGAAGCGGTCCATATTTTTACCATCGTGAGGCCGAAGAGCCACAAAAGGGGCCCACGTTCGTTTTCTATCGTTTGGATCCTTCCAAAGTCGATGGTTTCGTACTGGCGGAACAGTATGCCGGAATTTACCGTTATCGTGTTCCCCGTGAGTTCATAGGAGAACAAATACCAAGACAAGAAGGGGTAGATAAGGATGATGAGGATTATGACCGTCATCGCGGAGCTAAGAGACCCGGGCGCGAGGAGGAGACACAGAGAGCCGGAACACGCACCTCCGGCGCTCGTGAATAAGACGGATGCGAGGATGATGAAGACAGAAAGCGCAAGACCTCCGAGTGCCGAGTACAAAAGGGCTGAGAGTGGTTCCTTGAGGCGTGTGTTGAGCACGGGCATGAAAATAGTATACCAGCCGGTGCGCGGTAAAGGGATCGAACCTTTGACCCTCGTCACGTCAAGACGATGCTCTACCACTGAGCTAACCGCGCGAACGCTGAAACTATAGCAGAAGTCGTCCTTTTTCGGTAGGCTTGGGTGATGGAAGTCGTCCGTCTTCACGATGAGAACCTTGAGCACCTTGCCGCCCGCGCCGCGAAGGTGATACGCGCGGGCGGGGTGGTTCTCTATCCGACCGACACGCTCTACGGGCTCGGCGCGGACGCGCTTTCAGATGCCGCGGTTGCGAAGATTTACGGCGTTAAGGGGCGCGAAGAAAAGAAGCCGATACACGCGATTGTTTCGGACCTCGGGATGGCGGAGAAATATGCCGAGGTTAGCGATGATGCGCGCCTGCTCGCAGATCGCCTTCCGCAAGGCCAAGCGACGTTTATTTTGTCCGCCAAAGGCGGATCCGCCTCCGGTGGAAAAAAGAAGCTCGATACAGGCATAATGCGAGGAGTTGAAACATTCGGCTTCCGGATTCCGGCGAACGATCTGTGTCTACAGATAATTCGCGAATTCGGCGGGCCTATCACTGCGACGAGCGCAAATAGGAGCGGCGTACCGCCAGAGCGGTCCGTCGGGAAGATACTCGAGCAGCTCGGCGCGCATGCGGCAGGGATCGACCTCGTCATAGATGCGGGCGAGCTTCCGCAGCGGCAGCCGTCCACCGTTGTCGATTTGTCCCGCGGACAGCCTGTGGTAGTACGCGAAGGGGCTATCTCAGTTTCCGAGATTTGGAACGCGATACGGCCTGAGGCCTGAGTTTCGCTTTATCTGCGACGCGCCAGAGGTACCACGCGGCGAGCGACGCATGCGCGCGCCACGGGCGCGCGAGCTTCTCCATCTGTGCATGGTCGGGCAAGTCTTTCAATTTATAGAGTGTCCGGAATCCTTTGCGTATGCCGAGATCGCCCGTCGGCAGCACGTCGGGTCGATTAAGAGTGAAGATAAGGAACATATGCACGGTCCACACGCCGATGCCTTTGACTTGCGTGAGGTGGTCCACGATATCAATGCTTTCCATCTTGTGGAGCGATTTGTGTTTGATAGTGCCGTCGGCGAACTTCAGAGCGAGGTCTTTGATGTAGGAAGCCTTCTGACCGGAGAGACCTGCCGCGCGCATTTTCGAGAGCGGCATCTCACGCACCATTAGAGGGGTGGGGAACTTGCCTTTGGGAAATAGCGCGACAAAACGCGCGCGTATCGTCTCCGCCGCCGCGCCCGAAACCTGCTGATGGATGATGGAGCGCACAAGCGCCTGAAAAGGATTTCTTCCACGCCTGAGGTCCGGCATCCCGTGCTCCTTGATGAGCGGCGCGAAGCGTTTGTCGCGCTTGAGTGCGGCAACGGATTTATGCATAGCGGTGATATGACCC
>CAZQGK010000048.1:0-5943 GCA_964592945.1 uncultured Candidatus Saccharibacteria bacterium | reverse complement strand
GGCCGAGGAGCGAGGTGTTTCTATCGCCTAAGCGGCCCTTGGAGAGGTTGGCGAGGAATATTTTTTTCTTATCCATTATTTCGCGGAAATTGAACGCGGATTTCTCCTGCGAAACGATCGGCCGCATGATGTCATTGGTGAGAAAGACGTCGAATTTGCTCGTGATGTACGGCGCCACATTCTCGAGCGAGGGGTCTCCCTGCGCCTGCTCGGCGATTTTGCGCCAGAACTGCACGATAATGGGATTCTTGCAGTGGCTGAGCTTCAGATTGCGGAACGCGGTATCGGCGAATACGCGCGGAATTTCCACGAATGTACTGCCCGTGTCGGGGTCTTCGACGACGAGCTGCACTGCGTTGCGGTAGTATTGCTCGAACATCGGGCCGAAGGCTTCCGGCACGTCGGCATAGAGCTTGCGGAAGATGCCGTACACTTCATCCACGACGAACGTTTTCATCTCGGGCTTCGAGCGGTCGTACTCGAGCATGTTGAGACCCATCGGCCGCGCGGTGTGAGCCGGGTCGAAATAAATGACGTCTTTCATGCGCTCGGGCGGAATACACGCGAGTACATCTTCGATATCGTTGCCGTGCGGGTCGATAAATGCGACACCCTCTCCGTTCTTGATGTCCTGAATTATCATATTTTTGATGAGACCTGTCTTTCCGGTACCCGTCTGCCCGATGACGTACGCGTGGCGTAAGCGATCCGCTGTACCGAACCGGACCGGCGTTTCGTCGGCCCCATATTTGTTGACACCGATGGTAATTCCCTCGGCCGGGGTCGCGACCGGCGCAGGAGCTTGTTTGGCAAAACTGCGCTTCAGCTCACGCGAGGTGGTGAGACGCTCGGCGGTAAAGTGGAAGATGGAGGTGACCTCGGCCAGAGAGAGCGGCATCATGATGGAGTGGTCGAATTCGCGGTACGTAAAGCCGCGAATGAAATCCGAAAGACCCCAGCTTCCGACGCGTTTGAAGATGAGGTGATTGCCCTTCGGGTCGTCGTACTGGTTAAACGGCGACTGGAGATTCTCCAGAAGTTCTTCCGCGCGCTTTTTGGTCGGCGCGGAGGTGACAAGGCGGATAGAAACGGGTGCGATTCGGCTCTTTATTTTTCTCGTTATCTCTTCGGTCATCACCTGGTCGGATGAGCGCCGGAATTGTTTCTCGACCTCCATTTCATACTCTTTTGCCATAAAAATCTTCTTCGCCATCGTGTAGACGGCCTCGCCGAGCTCGCTTTCGGGTACCTTGATGGCCTTGCGGAAGTGTTTTCCCTTCTCGAGCTGGCGGATGATTTTTTTGTAGTGGTGATTGTATCGGTCACCCTCGGTCGAAACGGTTATCTGAAGTGCGGCGCCTTCTCCGTGCTTCGCGAGCTTGGCGAAAGCCGCGAGGAGCACATTCATCGGGTCGTGCTCGAAAAGCTCCGGGGTCTTGAGCGGGAGGCACGGATGGTCCGCCAGCGTCGCGTAAGCGGCGGCATGGTGCCCTTCGTAATTAAAAATATTGTAATCCCCGCGCGCTTCCGACATGTGCGCGTTGGGAAAGACCGAAGAGATTAGGCGCTCGGCAAGTATTTTCTTTGCGCGCGGTACCGCCAGATACAAAAACGCTTCTTCGGTGCCTTCTTGCACACTGACCTCAAGCGAGAATCCTTCGTGCGGGTCGATGAGCGAGGTGAGTCCCGCATACAGCTGCTCGGACGATGAGAGCAGTTGCTCCAATTTGTGCTGTTGATTCTCCTGCTTGTCGCCTTCCCCGTGCGCCTGCGGCTGTATCTCGAAGAGCACCATATTAAGCGCACGCCGGACTTTTTCGGGCACTCCCATGCCTTTGTCGGGCAAGCCCTCGGCAATGTAGCGCACGAGCGCGCGATGAATATCGTCCTCAAGATGCGGATTTTTCATCCGTGCGGCGACCGAAAGTGCGTTGCGTATACCATTGGTTTGCACGAGCCGTAGTATCTCGTCCACTTGTTTGTCATGGGTCTCCGGCTCAAGCTTGAGGATGTTTTTGAGTATCTCGGGCTCGGCCATAACGACCGTCTCGTGTAAGACGGTCGCCGGGGCGAGTTCCGCGTATGTCGCGACCTCGCGGCGGGCAATGCGGTCTTTTTCAAAACGGTTGTCGGGCGCTTCCATTTCGGCCTCCTTCTCGCGCACCCGCTCGCGCAAATAGGCCAACTCCTCTTCAGGTGATCTGAATTTTTCTGGTGTTGCAACGCGCAGCTTCTCCAGCGTGGGAGGCATGGAGAAAGTATATCACTCCTACGCGAGCGATTTAGCGCCGATGTCTTTTCGGTAGTGCATGCCCTCGAAATGAATTTTTCTGACGGCTTCGTAGGCGCGGTCGAGCGCCTCTTTCAGGGTAGCGCCGACCGCAGAAACACTGAGTACGCGGCCGCCAGCCGTCACGAGTTGGTCATTTTCTAGTCTTGTCCCCGCATGGAATACAACGACTCCCTCGACGCTCCGCGCTTCATCAATCCCTGTGATCGGAAATCCTGTCTTGTATTCTTCGGGGTAACCGCCGGATGCAATGACGATGTTCGCCGCAAATCCGTGCTCCCAAGCGACCGAGTGGCGCATCGCGTCCAGCGTACAGTCCACAGAGGCCTCAAGTAGGTCCAAAAGGTCGGTCTTGAGCAAGCGCATATACACTTGGCACTCCGGGTCGCCGAAACGGGCGTTGTATTCGAGTACTTTTGGACCGTCGAGCGTCAACTTGAGACCTGGGAATAGAAGGCCTTGGAACTGGACGCCCCGCTTTTTCAGCGCCTCGAACGTCGGCACGACGACCTTGACGTCGATACTGGCCATTATGTCCGGCTTCGCCCACGGGACGGGAGCAATGGTCCCCATGCCGCCGGTATTTTTCCCCTGGTCTCCGTCCAGAGCCGGTTTATGGTCCTGTGACGAAGGAAAAAGTACGTATGCACTGCCGTCCGTGAGCGCATGAACGGACATTTCGGGCCCTTCGAGAAACTCTTCGACGACCACTTCTTTTCCAGCGTCTTTATGTACACGCTCTATCATGATCTCGTTGATGGCTTTCTCGGCTTCCTCGAACGTCGAGCACACATATACGCCTTTCCCTAGAGCGAGCCCGCTCGCTTTGACAACTATCGGCACACCGTGTGCGCGTACGTATGCGAGCGCGGGCGCAGAAGCTGAAAATACGGCGAATTCAGCGGTGGGGATTTTTGACTCATACATCAACTGCTTGGAGAACGCTTTCGAGCCTTCTATTTGTGCGGCTTCTTTGGTGGGGCCCCACACGCGCAGTTTGTGTTTCTTGAATATATCCACGATACCCCCGACGAACGCATCATCGGGTCCGGGAATGGTGAATCCGATGTTTTTTTCTTTCACAAAAGCCGCCAATTTCTCGAATTCCATGACGCCGATGAGGACATTTTCAGCGAGCGCAGCCGTGCCGCCGTTACCCGGCGCCGCATAGAGCTTGCCGACGCGCGGTGATTGTTTGAGCTTCCACAAGAGCGCATGCTCCCGCGCCCCGCTACCTACTACAAGAATGTCAGTTGCCATACTCTTCAATATACCGCATTGCGTCCGCGGGCGTATCGGCGAAAAATAGGAGTTCGGAAAGCGCTCGCGGCAAGAAACCCTCCTCGTCCATGCGCTCCAGCTGCATTTTGAACCCGTTATAAAAACCCGCTGTATTCAAAAAGACTATCGCCTTGTTATGCAGGTTGTGTTTTTTCAACTCCATAATCTCGGTAATTTCGTCGAGCGTACCGAGTCCGCCCGGTAATACGAGGAACGCATCCGAACGTTCGAGCATTTTTACCTTGCGCTGCGGCAGGTCTTTCATTACGAGCATTTCGTCGGCGTTCGGGCGTGCGGAGTCCTTCAACATCTCCATTGTAATGCCGACAATTTTACCGCCGGCGGCCTGCGCCGCGTCCGCGACGACTTTCATCGTCCCCTTATCTGAGCCTCCCCAGATGAGCGTGTGGCCACTGCGAGCGATGAGCGTCGCGAATTCGCGCGCCGCATCCGTGTACTGCTTGTCTACATCACTGGCCGAGCAAAATATACAGATATTCATAGCTTTTGATCACGGCGACACGACGATGATGATGCCCGCCGGAATAAAAATGAGCAGACAAAACAATATGAACAACCACATAACGGCATATGATTTTCTGCGGGCGGCATCCTCAAAATACGCGTCCAAGCGGCTGCCGACGATACGATACAATACCATCGCGATAAGGGGTATCACGAGTATCTGCACCCAATAGTCCACCTGGGGTACAGAGTTGAATACGAATACTTGCGCAATCGTCGAGAGAAAAAACGCCGCCGAACCAACGAGCATCATTCCGAACGTCCGGTTTTCTGTGAACGGCATATTACTCTTTGGTCAAAATCTCAGGCCCGTTTTTGGTTATCAAAACCGTGTGTTCGGCGTGCGCGGTGCGTGAGCCGTCTTTTGTGCGGTAGGAGTAGCCGTCGTCGTCGATGAAAAGCTCGCCCGAGCCGAGCGTCATCATCGGCTCGATGGCTATCACAAGGCCTTCGGCGAGCTTTGTACCCTTTCCCGGCGTCCCGAAATTGGGCACGTGCGGCTCTTCGTGTACCTTGAGCCCCACGCCGTGACCGGAAAGGTTCTTCGGGTAGCCGAAGTGGTATTTCTCGGCTATTTTCTGCACCGCATATCCGATGTCGCCGGTGGTATTGCCGACCCGCGCCTCTTTGATACCAGCGGCAAGTGCTTCATACGTACCGCGGACGAGTTCTTCGTCATTCGGATCGTGCCGTGTCCCTGCGATAACGGTCGCCGCGTGGTCGGTGTAGAGTCCTTTGTGCTTAATGCCGAAATCGAGACATACCACATCGCCCTCTTTTATGATTGCGTCGTTTTGGCTTGCGGGTGAGTGCACGATGATGTCGTTGATGGAAAGGCAAAGCCCCGAGGGATACGGCACGTCGGTCTTGCGCTCTTTGTGCCCGTGGAACGCCAGCTCGTCGCCGTCGGCTTTTACCATTTCCCGCGCCTTGTACTCGAGCTCACGCGCGACCAATCCGGGCTTCACCATTTCACTCAAGACACGCACATGCCGTGCGAGCCGCCGCCCCCCTTCGCGGAGTGCGTCTATCTCAGCTTTTGTTTTCGCTATCATGAGAGTCCGAGCGCTGCCGTAATTCGTGAAAATACCGCCTCCACATCGGGCTCGCCGTCTATCTCGTGGATGGTCCACCCTAGTGTTCGCAGCTCTTCAATGGACGGCACGACGTGCTCCTCGTACCACGCGAACCGGCTCGCAAGTGCTTCATCCTTGGCATCGTCGAAACGCCCGCGCGCAATGAGTCTTTTCTTTGCGGATTCCTTCGAGAGCTTGAGGACAACCGCCTGTAAGTTTTCTCTCTCCCACAACTTCATCATGTCGTCGACCGCACGCGACTGGTCGGGCCTTCTACAGGTCCCGTCAAGTATGAGATGCTGCGTGCCATCAAAGGAAGTATTGAGCATGCCCGTGAGCATATAGATGGGCATAAAAGAAGGCACGAGACCGCCGGCAGCAAGGATGGCGCCCGTGCGCACGGCAAGCGAGGTGCCTGTCTTCATAAAATCGCGCAATAGATTCCCCATCTCCGGGCGCACGACGGCGCGAGCGGGATCATTCTTCTGCAGGTATTTCTCCAGGAGCTCACATTGTGTGCCTTTGCCCGAACCGGAAATGCCGAAGAATGCGACGGTGAGTGGTTTCATAGCGGTGATTATACCTCTTCCCGCCATTCCTTGTATTTTTTCAGGACGATATCAGTAACGCCGCTCAAGCTATTGTCTTTGGTATCGATAACGAGATCAAAATTCTTCGTGTCGGTCGGATTCACACCGTAGAGGGAGAAATACCGCTTTTGCTCGCTCGCAAACCTCCTCTCGATGCTCGCTCGCACATCTTCCACCGATT
>CAZQGK010000047.1:0-5971 GCA_964592945.1 uncultured Candidatus Saccharibacteria bacterium | reverse complement strand
ATTTAATTCATCGGCAGTAATGAGATCGAGATCTCGCCCCCCCACCTTTGCCAATTCTATGCGCTCCGGATTAAGTGACTCAATATCGCGCTTTCGCAAAAACTTCAGGAAGGCTCGCAAAGCGATAAGATGGTAATTCTGCGTATTCTTCTTCATCGTACCCGAGACGCCGCCCGAACGATTGAGCGTGATGCGGAATTCGCGCACCGATTGCTCGGTAATCTGGGCAGGGGACTTCACCTTGGCATACTCGAGGAAACGCCGGAGATAGCGGTCGTAATTTTCGACCGTCTTCACGCTCCGCCCTTTCTCTATCTCGATATATTCGAGGAATTGGGTTTTGAGAGATTTGAGATCAGTTGCCATACATCACGTTTATTCTTAGGCCTGTTGCACCGGCTCGTAGAGCCTGACACGGGAAGTTATCAGTATGCCGATGACAAGAAGCGCCGCCATCGCGATAAGCGCCGCCTGGTATCCTCCCGCACCCTCGCCCCAAACGACGAGAATGCCGCTCCATGTAAGCGGACCGATAAACGTGGCAAAGCGCTCGGCAACGATATAGTAATTGAAAGAGGACGCGACGAGTCCCGGAGGGGCAAGTTGCCCTACCATGGCCCGGCTTATCGCCCACACAGGACCGAAGAGAATTCCGGCAAGAAGGGAAAGCCCGATGGCGAAATGAAAATTTGCCGTGAACGCGAGGACGACCAGAAGGACGCCGTAGAGCGAAAGAACTCCGACAAGCGTGCGTTTGTGCCCCAAGCGGTCGGCCAGGTATCCGAATACCGGCGCCCCCACCGCGGCAAGAGCAAGGATTGCTATCGTGAGAAGCGCCTTGGTCATGTCCGGCACGGCGAAGACTTTCTGAAGATAGAGCGGGAAATTATTTGCAAATGTGAGGAGTGCATCGCTGAAGAAAAAGTACGCGAGCAAGAGGAGCGCCAGCGACCGGTGACTCAGTATTGTTTTCAAGAGCGCAATAGGTGTAGCCGGTGTCTGATGCTCTTCGCCGCCGGCACCTTGTTCTTCCCGGTACCAAAACAAAAGCGGCACCGCAAAAATGGCGAACAAAGCTACGGCCGGAAGTAACGCCTGCGCCCGGCCCGGGTCTCCCCAGAGCGTAACGGTTCCGTTAACGAACGGCAGCGTGAAGAGAAGTCCCGCAACTTGTCCGGCTGAATTGAAACCTTGGCCGATACCGGAGATCTTGCCACGGTTAACGGGTGTCGAAAGATCGTTGAGCATCGGCGTGAAATACAAATAACACATGAGGTACGTATACATCCCGCATGCGTACAGTACGGCCGCGACGGCATCAAGCGTATCCGAGAAGAGGGCGATGAACGCGACCGCCGCGAAAAGCCCAAGCGATAGGAATGTCCACATGCGGAGGCCCGCGACTTTTTTGCCCGTAAGGTCAATGCGGCGGCTGAAGAATGAGGCCGACACGATGTACAAGACCGAAGCCGTGATGAGTGCGCCGTTATACCACCAGGAAGGTCGCCCCTGATCCACCACGAGCCACTGAGAGAAGTAGAACAGGAATGAAAGAAGGACTATCGAGTTGGCAAAATCATACAGGCCCCAATACAGTATTTTCTTGTTCATAAGGGTTCCAGGTCACTCACGAAAACATTGTACCAAAATATTGTGCGACGTATGCCCCGTATCAAAATGCGCCCCCGTTGAGGGCGCATTTGAAACGATCAGTTACCGTGTTCGGTTCGGCCGGACTTCGGTTTGAGTTCGCCAGGTGTAGCCTTCGTAGCCGTCCGCATACTTGACCCGTACGACTACAATCTCAACCAGGGCAAACTTATGAATGCCGTTGACGTTGATGTGCTTCGGGGAACCGATATCCTCATACTCAACGAGGTTCCCAGCGTGCACTTCGCAGATTGTGCGGCCGACCGCGGTATTGATCTTTGTGGCTGCCTTAAAGGGATCAAGTCCGTTACGGCTGAGGAAGATGATGAGCCGGTCCATCTGGTCCTTCTCCTTGCAGATCATTTCTCTGAACGGCATCCCTGTCTTGAACGGGAACGGGATCATTGACGCCTCCAATCGAGTTGCATTACCTCGGGCTGCGGCAACTCTATCGTCATTCATTTGTAAACACAACTTACTTCACATATTTCTACCTTTTGCTTATGGCGGCACGGGTGGTATTTTTAGGATTCGCCATGGCACTCATCATCGACAAGAAACTCCCGGCGTTCGCATACCTCAAACGCGAGCAGGTGGCCGAGATTTCCACCGAGCGCGCAGAGAAGCAAGATATTCGCCCGCTGGAAATCGGGATACTGAATCTGATGCCCGGCGCGGTAGTAGAGCGCACCGAGATACAGCTCTTGCGTTTGCTCGGGAACACGCCGCTCCAGATACGGCCGACTTTCATCTACTTCGATAATCACAAGTCGCACTCAAAGCAGGACCACTTTGACGCTTTTTACCGCACCATCGCACAAGTGAAACAGCGCGGGCTCGATGGACTCATCATTACGGGCGCCAATCTCGAAGACAGTGCATTCGAAGACGTGTATTACTGGAAAGAGCTCGCGAAATTTCTAGACTGGGCCCGGGTACATGTGACTTCCACCATTTTCAGCTGCTGGGCGACGCACGCGAAGCTCTATCATGAGTACAACATCAAGCCGCACACATACAAAAAGAAAAAATTCGGCATTTTTCTCCATACGGTACATCACGAGACCGAGTCGCCCTTCCTCGCGGGCATGGACGACGAAGTGCTTATTCCGCATTCACGGTGGCGCGGCGTGGAGCGTAAAGACCTCAAGGGCAAAAAGGATCTTGAGATACTTATCGAAAACAAAGAGGTCGGCCCGCATCTCATCGTGGGACGCAAGGGACGAGAGATATACGTGCAAGGGCATCCCGAATACGATAGGGGCGACATCGCGCAAGAATATTTCCGCGACAAAAAGGCGGGCATCAACATCAACAGTCCCGACAACTACTTCCCGAAAGGCAACGAGATGAAAACTCCTCTCAAAAACTGGGGAGCAAACGGTCAGGTCTTCTATTCCAACTGGATAAACTGGGTCTACCAGACGACCAACGTGGACGTAAAAAAGCCTTTGATGGATTAAGGCTTAGGGGCTTGCTAATATACAGACAAATGGCATAATATAGGGACGCAAAGAGAGAATCTTTGCCTGAAAAGGGGACAACGACAATGGCAGTCGATTACGCATCCACTGACTTCCAAGCAGCAGTCGATCGAAATCGTTCGTTCGGCAAAAACAGGCGCGTGCGCTCGCCGAACCCAAAGCTGAAGGGTTCTGAGCTTCCCGCTCCCAAGCCGCTGAAGGGTCGCGGAAAGAAGTCGGGGACCACGCTCATTATCGTGTCGTCGGAAGACCGGCGGCAGTACAACCCTTGACGCGGCACTCGCCGCGCAAAAACAAAGGGCGGCCCCGCGGCCGCCCTTTTTTATTTTCCATTTTCAAACTAGCGGCCAGAGATTCTTGAACACTTCACGCAGGTCGTTGGCGAGCGTCGCGTCGTGGATTTCGGTCAGGTAGAAAGGGTGCCGGCCGGTATTAACGATGAGGATGTATTCTCCCATAATCCACGTGCCGCAGAGAAAATGCATCGCCTTGTTCCAAAATTTCATCTGACGGCGGGGATACTTACGTATCATCCGCATCTCTGCGGGTTCAATCGATTTGTTCGTCAGCATCTTGAGGTAGATTCCTTTGTGGGTGCGCTTCCAATACTTATCAATGACGTGAGAAAATTTCTCGACATACGAATGGTCCTGGAATCCCCAGCAAGTCGCATCGGATTTAAGCATGCTCTCATCCCACTTAAACGATTGGGAATCGAGAAACTGTTCGATTCTTTCTTCGGGAACGAAACGGATTTCGGGAACCGGGTACGAATCCTCCGCAGTGGCACGTGAAAGCTCGGTGGTGAAACGTTTCAGCGTCTTTTCCCGCGCCGCAAGGCGGCGGCGATCCTCTTCCAAAACCGCTTCGATATCGCCCGGCTGTGCAAGCGAGAACGTGCGGGGATGTTTCGACGTGTTTTCGATCAGCAAACCTTTCTCGACAAGTCCTTGTGCAAGGTGATAGCAGGTTGTGCGTTTGATACCGACCTGTTTCGCGAGTAGGGCAGGGCGTATCTCGCGTTCTTTCAAAACTACTTTATACATCTGTATCTCTTTGGGATTGAGCCCGAGTGAAACCAACAGCTTTTCATCCATGCAGCGAGTATATGTGTCGACGACATATTGTCAACATTTGTCCGTCAATTGTTGACATATAGTGTGCCGGGGAGAACTATTGTAGCGGAAGGCAATTGTGGCCCTACAACGTGGAGCTTCCGATGACACATCAGGATGAGTTTCCAGACAATCTTGCCGGGGATGTTCTTTGGTTGGAACAGACCCTTTACGACCATGGCCTGGGTGATCACTCAGTTGACCGTGCAGTTGACGAACTTATCGATAGATACGCAAGTGCACAAGCAAGTTCGTCACGATTGATCGCATTTGAGATCGCCCAACGGCTCGTGAGCGGTTTTCAGCTGGACGCCGATGATGCATAAGATGAGCCGAATGAACTTGGGTCGGGCTAACTGTCCGACCCATCCTTTTTGAGATACTTTTTCTTTTTCAGTTTCTTCAGCAGATATAACTTGTCGTCGAGATCCCGGCAAGCACCAAGCCAGCGCTTCGACCAAGGTATAATTGGGGAATGGTTGAAAGGGGACCCTTCGACAAAATTCGGGGTATGTTTAGAAAGGGTGAAGTCAAACCTGCCCCCGACAATGTTCTGAAAAACGTTCCTCAGGCGGGAGTTTCTCGCAGGACGATGCTGCGTGGAGCTGCTGCCGTTGTTGCAAGCCCCGAAAAACCGGGGCAGGCTATCGCCGCCGCTGCGTTCGGTCTTCCGACAACTGTAGGTACCGAATTGGCTCTTACGCCGGATGTGGTTGAGAGGGCAGCGGCCGAACTTATGCCCTACGTAAAATTACAATTACTTCTCAATGCGAACGATAGTACAACCGTGAAAGTACGTAAATTGGAGACTGAAGAACACGAGGAGTCGAAAATGTTGGCAGATTTCCTTTCGAAAGAACATGACTCTCTACCGGATGCACACACAATCCAAAGCATCGGTAGCGCATTCGGCTATCTTCGTTCACAAAATAGTGTTTTCCCAGCGTCTTTGAGGATCGCAGACATGCAAAATCCAGAGATTCTTGCCACCGCATACAAGTTGGCGGGGGCGGCGCCTGGATCACAGCCCGGTGGAGAGGAGTTGCAAGAGTTGGGAAAGCTGTTTCAAGGCATAAGCGGCCTTTCTGATTCGGCAACCATCGGTGAGGTAAACGAAGCGCTTCTCAAGAAACAGAGAGCGTTCGCGGAGCGTGTTTTAACACAGGTTGACTCGTTCGAGAGCGTAATAGAACGCAAGAATATTCTCAAAGATATCCGCTTGGGCTTTGATGATGAGTCTCTGGAGACAGGCGCACTCGTCGAACGTATGCTTGCAAAAGAACATGAGTTACAGCCCGTGTACCAAGCGGCGATGAGAAAAAAGAATCGAGCGGAGCGTCAAGAACGTCTACAAAGATTGAATGAGTCGCTCGAATCTCGTGGAGAAATCTATTGCGATATCAGCCGCATATCCGGCACTCGGGCAAGCGGCAAAGAACGTTCGTACCGGTTTAGGCCGGTGGGGTATATGCCGGGAAATTCACTGGGATTGAACCGCATGAATATCGAGCAGTACCGGCAATCCCTGTACGCGAAAGCGGGCAAGACGGGCGTATTCGTGCCCGCTGAACCCGTCATGATAGAAAACGTGGACGACCCTGAAAACGGCATCGTCATCGAGACGTCCGACCCGTTACTTATCGCGGAACTTGAGAAAGCTCTTGCGCAAGGCGCCCGTATCACAATGCCCGATCGGCTACAAATCGCCCCGAAGAACTGAAT
>CAZQGK010000046.1:0-6052 GCA_964592945.1 uncultured Candidatus Saccharibacteria bacterium | reverse complement strand
CTTTACAATATTCGGACTCGCAAGGCGCAGCTCATCGCGGAGACTGGGGAAGCTGACGGCGATAGAGAATCCATGCAAGGATTGGAGGCATGTGCCAAGCAGCTCGATGAAATGCGGCACCCGACTTTACGAGATATTCAGCTTGCTTTATTCAAACATGCCATACCTCTCGGACAAATTACCGCGATACAAAAACAGGTGAGCGGTTTGAGCGGCGGGCTAACGCTTCCGAGCGAAGAATTGAAAGATATCGTCAAAGCTCAATGTTCCTTATCCATACACGAAGACCTGCATTTTAAAAACAAGGGCGGTATATTCCTCGCCGAGGTAGTCGGCGCATCTATCAAGGAACATGCCATTGATACTAATCGAGTCCGCGAGCTCAATGACTTAGGCGCACGCTTACGACAACGAGGGTACACGGAGAAAAACGTGCATACGATGTATATGATGTACGCGGCGCTTCTCGCCGATACCTCGCTTGCGCTGCCCGGGCACACCAGTGAAGACGTAGCGATCGGTATACTCAGCTCCATCGTTCAGGCACGCCTCAAAGGAGATCGCGAGAACGGACGGACGAAGAGCGAGGGGAACTTTTTCGACCGCGTGGCTCAGTGTATCGAAGTGTACGGGGACATAACCCAGGAAGTTATACGGTATTCAGGCGATATAGCTCCGGACGTAAAGATAAAAGCGACACGCTCTTTATCGGAGCTCTTCCAGAAGCAAGAGCTCCAAAAGATACGGTGGGCCCGTGAAGAACCGGACATTGATCCCTTTCAGGTCCTCCAGAACATGCTGCACGAATCGCCTGACGAAAACCCCTGGATTGTCGAATCGTTGGAAAATACACCCTTCGATGCTTCGAAGTTTCCAGCGCTCATAACACGGGACGTTGGGCGCGGACTTCTGGCAGAAACGGTTCTCGTTCTCAACAACTATCAAGCGGAGTTGCTCTCTCAGCGTGCGGCCGGTCTAAAGCGGATGAGTGAGGAGCAGGGAAATGTATCGCGCACCGAGTTTGAGATGCTCGTGGAAGACTGTACCGGCTTACTTCCCGTCTCGCGCGCAGATATGGAAGACGACGAAGGGAAAATGGAGTTTTTGGAGAAGGTGGAGCGGCTCTCGATTCGTCGGAGCAGGGAAGAGATAGAAAGCACCCGGGACGTCCACCCGATTGCCCCCTTGCTACGCATCATTAGCCCGGAAAAAATATGGAAAGATGATCACATACAAAAGCAGTTCATGCAGCTTTTTAGGGAACTAAGCGTCTCCGACTCGCCGAGTCACATAGCAATCTGCGGCTCATCGATTCGCGCCGCACTAGCGACCCGGGACCCGTACCTCGACATGCCTCTCCTGGCACGCGAAGATAAACAGTCTTTGCGGGCGATTTTTACCGAATTTGCCGATACGCACTTCAGTAGCGAGGTACGTAAAAGAGGTCCGTATATCCACCTGACAGGGAACTTGGGTGGCGAACGGCCTCTCTATACTCCCGCAGATTTGCGCGAGTACGAAAGCAATCCGGAACGTTTGCGCGATCTTAAAAAGAATTTTAGTTCGGCCGTCGGAATAGGCCTTTTCAAACGCGGGTGGCTTCGCGCGGCCGCGGAAAAGTGGAATGAACAGCCGGACGCGTACAAACAGATGATGGCTTTTTCAAAGGCAATCGGAGAACAGTTTCATGGCCTGGACACGGGGGTTTGTTCTTTGGCTTTTTATAGGAGCGCAACCATCGCGACCGGAGATTTTGTCGGCAACTTGATGCAACTTAAAGAAGGTGATCGCGTACTCGTCACGAATCAGGAATTCACGAGCGTTACACGAGAATTCTCAAAGCGCGGCGCGAAGATTACACAATCCGAGATTATCTATACAAACGACCGGAAGGCGGCGCGATCGCTCTCAGTCGAAGAAATGTTCGAACAGTACAAAGCAAACATCGAAGCGCATGGTATACCTCGTGCAATAATCATAAGCACAAAGACGCGCTTCGGCGATGCTCCATGCACAGGACTGAATCAGTCGGACCCTCAAAGACAGAGACCAAACGTACCGGAAATCCAAAGGCTGGTAAAGCTCCTAAAAACGGCTTTCCCCTCTGTCGCGGTGGGACTCGACGGATGCCAGAGCATCGGACGAAACGACGACTTCGAGAACCGCATCGAGCGGCTCGGGTGCGATTTTTTTCTCAGCAGTGGCGCGAAGGCGATGGGCGTACCGGAGGCTGCGACGCTCGTGTTAAGAACGAAATTTCCGAAAAACCAGGTCAATTGGCTGAGCGGACTCGATGAAAAGAGAAGGAAAGATCCGATGAGTGTTCTTCAGCCGGGCGTCGGAACGGATAATGTCGTTTCCATTGCCGCACTTGCTCTGGCCATGCAAACGGAGCTCGGAAGGGAAAATCCCTGGAGCATGAATACGATACCCCAGGGAAATACGCTTAGAGACATGACATCGCTCCAGAATCAACGGTTGACGCGTTATTTTATTGACGAAGCGAACAAATACTCCATGAAGCTCTTGAAGGATTTATTCGCTGATCCGCAGATATCCATCGCCCGGAAAGGATCAGAAATCCTCGATAAGGATCTTGCGCGTCAGTTTGGCTGCCGGGTGGTATATCCGATTCACCGTGTTGAGCGCAACTACAACGGCATGGCTACCGTAACCTTTCCCAATATTGCCGAACTGATTGCGGACAGGCCTGAAGGCCCATCGTCATCCTATACTTCGGAATATTTGCATAGGAACCTCCGTGAAAGAGGCTTCTTAGTTACGCCAGAGCTTCTTAAGGGTCGCCACGCAATACGTGTTGACTTCAATATGGCGCAGGATACGGCCGATGTTGATGCGCTGTTTGCAGCTATTCGAGAGATACATATCGACTTTTTACGCGCGCAAATCAAGAAAAAAAAGATTACCAGCGTAGAACAGCTACGCGCTGAAACACCCAACGTCCCCGACGATTGGATGGAAAATTAGCCGATATTGCCTTTCTTGCACAGGGCGCGTAGAGTTATTGCATGCTCCGCAAATTGCTCGAAAGCATAGGGCTCAACGCCAAAGAGGCCGAGGTGTATTTGGCTTGTCTGAAGCTCGGGACGCAGGATATTGCCACGTTGAGCAAGGAGACGAAATTGGCTCCGTTCGACGTGAGCGTCATACTGACCAGCCTGCTCGACAGGGGATTCGTCAGCAAATTTTCGCGTGAGAAGGACTTTTTCACCCCGCAAGAACCCGGAATCCTGGTCAATATTCTGGAGAACGGCAAGATGAAACTTGAGGCGAATATCTCCAATTTCAAGAAGCACTTGAAGCATTTCGAAGATTACATGAATCCGTCTTTCACCAAGCCGGAGATCGCATTTTATGAGGGGGCCGAGGGAATTGTCGCTGCGTACGAAGACACGCTCACCAGCAAGACGGAGATATTGGCATTTGCGTCCATTGATGACACCGAAAGCATCTTGCCGGAATATGTACCCAAATACTATAAACGCCGCAAGGCCGCCAAGATCCCAATACGTGCGATATTCCCGGATACCAAGATGGCACGCGCGCGCCAAAAGAAGGATGCGGAGGAATTGCGCGAGAGCCGCCTCTTACCGAAATCCGTCCTCAATATCGAGATTGAGATAAACGTGTACGACGACAAAGTGGCGTACTTCTCAATCCCCGAAAAGCTAGCCATCATCGTAAAAAGCAAGCTCATCGCCGCGAGCATGCGGGAGATGTTCGGTCTTTGCTGGAAAATGGCGGATACCTACGCCGCCACGCCGGCCGCTCTGCCCAAATCCTGGAAGGCTAAGAAGAAGCAATAGCTTTTGAGGTTTTCTTATATTCCGCATGATTTGCGGGGCCTGATGCCGCGATGTGATCCATTTCGTGCGTCCGCACCTGGAATTCGATGAGCTTTCCCTCCAGACAGCTGAGTACCGTGTGGATACTCCGGTAGCCGTTCTCTTTCGGATGAGCGATATAGTCCTTGTACCGCTCGGGGAAATGCCGCCAGAGCTTGTGCAGCACCTCTATGACTTTCCGGCAGTCTTTCTCGGATGATGTGAGGATCCGGAAGCCGTGTATATCGTAGACGTCGTTGACGCTTTTTCCCTTAAGCGCCACTTTGTTGTACACGCCGTAAATATTCTTGACCCTGTTCTCGATAGAAAAGTCTTTGATACCCGCATTACGGAGCGCGTCTTCAAGTATTCCGCGGATGGAAAGGATAAGGTGCTGGTCGATGAACATCTGCTTCTCTACGACGCTTTCGAAGAGGGCGAAGTTCTCCGGGTCGAATGTTTTGAATATCGCGTCTTCAAGCATGTACCGGAGTTTCCAGAGCCCGAAATGATTGGCCGCTTCGAGCCACTGCCGGTATCGTTTTTCTTCGGGGAGCAGGACCTTGTTCTCATGCAGGTCATATAGCGTCTCGAGGAGAGCGAGCGTGACGCATTCGCTGGAGCTATGGAGCGGGTCACGTACGGCGAGAAATTCTTTCGGGTGCGGAAGCGCCTTCAGCATCGCCGTTTTCAACTGCCAGATACGTTTGCACTTTTGCGGCACGTACTTTTCGGCTTCGGGCACGGGTGGTGTCAGGAACGCGAGCCAGATTCGGGGAGGGATTTTCAGCCGCTTCTCGGTTTCCAGAAGCTTCTTATACTCGAGCTTCCCCGCGAGGAATGTCTGAAATTCGGCAGGGAATAACGCCGCATACTCCCCGAAGTACACCTTGCGGACGGCCATATTCTCTATTTATACGCACAACGGAGGCTGTGGGCAACCGAAACGAGATTTCCACAAGCCGGCGCGGAAGGTGGTAGTATGAACGGTATATGGTAACGATTCATGGTGGAGGCGTAAAGATGGAGATGCCACAGGGGCCGGAGAAGATACCGGGCATGAAAGTCGAGCGAGTAGAACTTCGTGACTTTCTAAAATACAAATCACAGATTGGAACGTTGCCTTACAATGTACTTGGTAACCAGAGCGCCGGCACGCATGAAAGAGTGAAGCCGACGATGCGGCGCAAAGAACTAAAGCCGGTCCGCGGGGAGTTGAGGAGTAGCGCGCAACACGAAGCTATCTATGTTGCTAAAGACAAAAACGAAAAGGTTGCGGGTTACATGTATATTGAGTTGGAGCCAGACGGGCATGAAGCAAAGATAAACGAAATATGGTCCTCGGTTCCCGAGGTATCACAAGCCGAAGTCATCAAAAAATTCATCGATCAAGCGAAGCTGGATTTGATCACGAACGGCTCGTACCATGATTTCACTGTGGAAGCAGCTGAACAGGCAAAGCATTTCAGGCATCTTGCCGCCAATCCGCTGTACCATTTTGTGAAAATCAAAGGCGAACCGTCGGCTCCGGCGTCGAGTGATAACGAAGCACCTAGGGCAGCCGTGGAGAGGAAGGTTGCCTAGCCATGCAAACTCCGCGCGAGATATATGCGGCGTACAAGATCATGCCGGCTTTGCAGTTGCATCAACTGCGCGTCGCGGCGGTGGGAAAATTGATCTGCGGTGATTTCACACAGCATATCGAGAAGAACGATGTGATCCTCGCGTGCCTCTTTCACGATATGGGAAACATAATCAAATTTGACCTCGGACGTTTTCCTGAATTTCTGGAACCGCAGGGACTTCAGTATTGGCAACAAGTAAAAGACGAGTACACACGGAAATACGGGACCGAACAGCACTCAGCGACTGAGCAAATCGCACGCGAGATCGGGCTTCCGCAAGCGGCACTCGGCATACTCGGCGCCACGGGCTTTTCGCGCATCGCAGAGGTTGCGGCGGGCAACTCAATGGAAACAAAAATCGTCCAATATGCGGATTTGCGTATAGGGCCGTTCGGCGTCCTTTCACTCGACGAACGGCTCGACGATTTGAGTGTGCGATATGCAGGAAAAAAAGACGGTCCGTATAACGACGCCAGGCGGGGGAGCAAGGTTATGGAGCGGCAAGTTTTTGCGCAGGCGACCATCAAACCAGAAAACATCACCGACGCGGCGGTCGCGCCGCTTATAGAGGAATTGTGGGAG
>CAZQGK010000045.1:0-6158 GCA_964592945.1 uncultured Candidatus Saccharibacteria bacterium | reverse complement strand
ACTGCGGTCGTGGGGCCAAACGGCTCTGGCAAATCGAATGTCGCGGAGGCGTTCCGATTCGTCTTGGGCGAACAGTCCATGAAATCAATGCGCTCTAAGCGCGGCGAAGACCTCATCTGGGGCGGCTCGCCTTCGCTCCCGCGTATGAATCGCGCGGGAGCAAAAGTCGTTTTTGACAATTCTAAACGCCTCCTGGACCTTGATTTCAAGGAGGTCACGGTCGAGCGTGTCGTGTACCGCGACGGGCAGAATGAATATCTTTTGAACGGCACGGTGGTGCGGCTCAAAGATGTGATTCGACTTCTTGCCGGGGCGAATATCGGCGGCTCGGGGTATCAGATAATTTCACAAGGCGAAGCGGACCGCATTTTGAATGCCACTCCCCGCGAGCGCCGCGAGATGGTGGAAGATGCACTCGGATTGAAACTGTACCAGCACAAAAAGGCCGAGAGCGAACGCAAGCTTGCGGAGACGGGCGTGAATATTGATAAGACGAAGTCGCTTCGTAGAGAGCTTGCTCCGCACCTGAATTTCCTGCGCACGCAAGTGGAAAAGATAGAGAAGGCGCGCGAAATGAAAGACGAGCTCGCGGTGAAATTGGGAGAATATCTCGCGCGCGAGAACGCGTGGATAACGCAGGAGGACGCGCGGCTTTTGCATGAAGTGCGTGCGCAAGAATCCGAATTGAAGCAGTTGGGCGGTCGCGTCGCCGAGGCGCGCGGCAAGCGCTCGGGCGCGGCGGACCACGTAATCGCCGAGCTCCAAGGGAAGGTCAGTGAGCGCGACGCGAAACTCTCCGAGGCGCGGCGCGAGAGCGAGCAGCTTACCCGCGAGCTCGGTCGCGCCGAGGGTGCACTGGAGGCCAATACGGTGACCGTCGAGCAGATAGTCCCCGTGCCGCACGTGCGGAGCTTCACACGCGAGCTTTCCGAGGCTATCGCCGGAGCTGAACGTGAAAGTGATATCTCTACTATCAAGAACCGCCTGTATCAGATACGCGAGCGCATCAAAGCCTTCGTCGAAGGCCTCTCGGGCGCCGCGCCGGAGACCAACGAAGAAGTGCGTCAGCAAGTAGAAGCGCTGGCGAAATCGCTTGAGCGCGTGCGCACGCAGGAAGCGGCGCTTGCAGGCGAGCTGGAAACCCTGCGCAAAAAGATAGCAGAAGCGCGGGAAGCGGGATTTACCGCGGAGCGTGACCTGATGGAATTGGAATCAAACGTGCGTGAAGCGCAAAGCAAGCTCGGTGGCGTACAAGCCGCTCGCGCGAATATTGCGGAACTCCGGAAAAGGTTCGAAGAAGAAGTCCGCGAGGGCATCGCGCTCATCGGCGCCGCCGTGCACGGGTGGGAAAAGTCGGAGATACCTCAGGGTTCTTTGCTCGCAGAGGATAGGCAACGACAAGAAAAGCGCCACCGCGAAATAGAGCGGCTCAAAATAAAGATAGAGGAGTCGGGTATCGGGAGCGGAGAAGCGGTCGTACGGGAGTTCAATCAGACGAAAGAGCGTGAAGAATTCCTCGCACGCGAGCTCGCCGATCTGGAAGCCTCGGCGCACAAACTCAAAGACATCATTACGGAATTGGAAAAGACCATCGACGCGCGATTCACCGAAGGAATCAAACACATCAACGTTGCGTTACAGGGTTTTTTCACAAAACTTTTCGGCGGCGGCCACGCCAAGCTGGAGATTGAAGAGCCCCGGAGAAAAGCGGCGAAGGGGACCCTCGATGCCGATGAGGACGATGATATGGACGAAATTCCCGAAGAAGAGGAGCTGTACGCGGGGCTTTCCATCGACGTGGCACTCCCCCGCAAAAAAATCCGCGGACTCGACGTGCTCTCGGGCGGCGAGCGCGCACTTACATCCATCGCACTCATCTTTTCTATGAGCCAGGTGAATCCCCCGCCGTTCCTTATTTTGGATGAGACCGATGCCGCACTCGATGAAGCCAATTCGCGCCGCTACGCCGACATGATAAAAGAGCTAGGGGCAAAGTCGCAGTTGATAGTCATCACCCACAACCGCGCCACAATGAGTGCCGCCGGCGAGCTGTACGGTGTCACGATGGGGCAGGACGGCGTCTCCAAATTGTTGTCGGTCAAGCTGGAGGAAGCTGAGAAAGTGGCGAAATAATTACCGTTGGAGTAGGCTATGCCACAGTGATTCGGTTATAGGCATCACACCGATGCCGCCGAATCCGGGAGGATTGCACCATGTATGGTTTGGCATGCGACAAACCGCCTTACCGAGTCGACGATAGCGAACGTAGCGTCTGGGGACGGCACGATGTAGCCCTAATCTCGCTTGTCACGCCGTCCGGCCTGCGGGGCATCATTTTGAAGAAGGGGTCGTTCGGACATTGGGGCCTTATGCGGAAAGCGGACTTCAATGTTCCCGGCTTCCCGTCTTTTCCTTACATGTTCCGGGCCCATCATCGAGACGGGTTGCGGGCCTGCGATACCGAGGCTGACCAGCGAGCGCTGGTTGAAGCATCAGGGCTCAACCTCTTGGGAATGCCCATCCGGCTTCCGCGGTGAGATTTGAAACCGTGCCGGCGCCCGCTTCGGGGCGCCGGCCGTTGATTTTTAATAGTTATCTGTTACAGTGTCGCGACATATGTTGAAGATACGAATGCAACGCACCGGGCGCATCAATACGCCTTCTTACCGCATTGTCGTGGTGGAGCACACCGCGAGCCCGAAGGCGGGTAAATTCGTCGACAAAGTGGGCACCTACGACCCCAAGAGCAAGAAGCAGGTACTCAACACGGAGCGCATCAAGTACTGGATATCGGTCGGCGCACAGCCGAGTGCGACGGTCCACAACATGCTCGTATCGCTGAAAGTCATCGACGGGAAGAAGATAAATGTCCTCCCCAAATACAAAGAGCCTGTTAAGGAAGAGGTAGCAGCCGAAGCGGCTCCGGCCGCTGAAGCGCCTGCTGCTGAAGAGCAAAAAGAGGCGATCGCAGAAACTCCGGCGGAGGCTCCCGCTCAGGCCTAGTTTTGCCCGCCTGCGCAGGCGGGGTATACTGAACGCCACTATTAGAAGATAGCAAGACAGATATGGAACAAGATCAGCAGTTTCTAGAGTACGTAGTAAAGGCATTAGCAGATCACCCGGAGGACGTGAAGATAACCCGCACCGTCGACGAGATGGGCGTGCTTCTCACACTTTCGGTCCACAAAGACGACATGGGTAAGGTCATCGGCCGGAGCGGCGCGACCGCCAAAGCCATCCGCACCGTCTTGCGCGTCGTCGGTATGAAAAATGATGCCCGTGTGAATCTTAAGATCGAGGAGCCGGAAGGCAGCGAGCGCGGACAGGGTATGGCACCGGACCGCAGCTCCGAGCGTCCGTCTTCAGCTCCGAGTGCTCCGTCTGAGCCGTACGTCCGCGACACGACCGTCGACGACGTGATAAAAGACCTCAAAGGAGAGTGACTAGCCACTAACGATTGAGTGCAAGTTTCCCGCCGTGTACGATCAGAAGCATAAGGAAGATCAGGAGTGCAGTTCCTATCGTCGGAAGGCCCATCAACAGTACGTTCAGAAGAACTAAGAAGATAAGTCTTTGTGAGAAGAAATCGAAGAAAGATGCACAAGCTTGAAACTGCGTCTTCCCGGTCCACATATCAGAAGTAGAGCAGTGCAAAGGAATTCCTTTCACTAAGTCCAGTACGCCAAGTGCAGCTATGATGACGAATTGCAAAATTACGGCCATCAATAAACTCAGGACCAATGTCCAAGTGAAAAAACCAAATGACCTCATAAGCTAAATGATAACACGCGCATATGATTCACTTTCACATCATCACTTTGTTTCCCGAATCAATTGAGCCGTATCTCAAGACTTCTATTATTGGTCGCGCTGTTGCCGAGAAGAAAATAAAAATCTCGTATTACGACCCGAAGAAGTTCATCGGAAAAAGTCCGCGGACGCAAGATGCACGCGTCGACCGCCGTCCCTACGGCGGCGGTCCCGGTATGGTTTTACGACCCGAGCCGATGCTCCTTGCGGTAAAGAAAGCGATAGGGAACAAGAAGGGCGTGGAGAAAATATTTTTCGCGACGGACGGCAAATTATTCGATGAGGCCGACGCAAAGCGCCTCGCCAAGAAAAAAGACGTCCTTTTTATCTGTGGGCATTATGAGGGGATAGATGCGCGCGTGCAAAAAATCTTAAAAGCAAAGAAAGTCTCCGTTGGTCCGTACGTACTTACGGGCGGCGAGCTTCCCGCCGCCACACTTATAGATGCCATCTCGCGCTTTGTACCGGGCGTTTTGGGTAAAGCCGAATCCCTCGAAGCATCGCGCGTATCAAGCCCGGAGGTGTATACCCGCCCCGATGTACTTGTCTGGAAGGGCAAGAAGTACAAGGTGCCGGAGGTCCTCAAGAGCGGCCACCACGCCAAAATAGACGAGTGGAAGAAATCCATCCGCAAGGGTTGATTCGATAGGCGCACTCTGCCTGCTGTGTTTTTGATGTAAAATATAAGCATGCCTAATGCGATAAAACCTCAAGGTAACTCAATACAGAGGGATGAAAAATTTGTAAATGATGCGAAAGAACAGTTAAAAATTACCGAGCAATCAGCAAAACAGGGGGATGCCCACGCAGCAGAGGTAGCTGTTCTTACGGCTTGGGATGATATGCGTTTAGCATATAACGGAGAAATTCCGGCAGATAAGCTCACCGAGTTTACATCTGTTGTGGACCAGGCACTGGGAGGTCTTTCGGTGAAAAGCTCGGTACTTGACTCTCTGGGGAAAGAACAAAACAGAGACCCTGAAGCAATAAAGCAGACGCAAGAGCTGATTATGGAAGCACTCAAGGCTGTGAAAGAAAAGAATTGGGACAAGTTCAAATTGTTGAAGGTTGACAGCGGAGCAAGCGTTCCAGGGGCAAGTAGGATTATGTATGATGCCTATCAGAGTCACGTGAAGACCTATCACGGTGCAGTTACTCCAAAAGGTTTTGACAGATTTGCGAAAGCCGCAGCAGCGATAAATAAAGAATTCCCGTTTAATTTTGGGGAAAAAGCAGACAGGTGGCTCGGACAATCTCTACGGTTAGCTCAGTCAATGAAGCTGCCTCAAAATCCTAAAGAAGACTATCGAACGGAATTCGCGGCGAATCTTGTTCAAACTATATACAATATTCTCGCGTACCAGTCCGAACATCGGACGGCAGATGAAGCAGGCAAAGAATACAGGAGCTTTATTGGTCATGGACCAATGGGCGGCGGATTGCGCAGGCTAAACACTTTAACGCGGGATTTAGAAAAGTATCTAGATCCCGTTTGGATGACAGAGTTCCGACTCCTTTCCGACGAGCTCGACAAGGAAACAAGCAAATCAGGTGCTCAAAAAGGAGAAAGTGGTGGTGTGAAGGTTGATAGAAAAGGTTACTAGTTAGTCAAGATCTGCGCTTGACACTACGGGAGGTCTCGTTTATACTCTCCCAACTTTCAAGAGCTGATTGAGTTGCGGTTGCGCTTTTGAGTAAGAGAGGTTTGGGGGACTTTTTTACTAAAGCAGCAGAATAATGAAAACACGCATACGGCGCGGGGGGCGCTTGTGTGCGAAATCTATTGTTATGGCGAAAACAAAAGCGCGACCGCAGAAGTACTTCGGCAAATTCCAAGAACCACTCGTGAAATTTCCGAGCCTCGTCGAGGCTCAGATAAAATCGTTCCACGATTTCGTGGAGGGAGGCGCCGAGCGCGTGTTCAAAGAATTTTCCCCCATCTCGGACCACTCAGGCAAGAAGTTCGAGCTCAAGCTCGTCAAATTTGCTTTCGGTGAATTGCGCTGGGACGAGCAGTACGCCAAGCGCGCGATGAAGACCTATGAATCGCCGCTTAGCATGGTGGTGCGTCTCAAGAACAAAACGACCGGGGAGGAGAAAGAGCAGGAGATATTCCTCGCCGACTTCCCGTGGATGACCCCGCACGGCACATTCGTCATCAACGGCGTCGAACGCATCGTGGTACCCCAGCTCGCGCGCTCGTACGGCGTTTTCTTTGAATCAATCCCGTACAAAGGAAAAAATTATTTCGCTGCGAAGATCATCCCCGCTCGCGGTGTGTGGATAGAGATAGAATCCGATGCCGACGGCGGCATTTATGTAAAGATAGACCGCAAGCGCCGCTTCCC
>CAZQGK010000044.1:0-6344 GCA_964592945.1 uncultured Candidatus Saccharibacteria bacterium | reverse complement strand
CATATTAGTAGTGTACGCGCGGTTCATACCTCCCTGCCGACTGAGACGGTAGCGCAAGCGGGAAGGCACCAAAGCGTCCATTTAAAATGTCTGAAGAAGATACGAAGGTTGTCGTTAGTGAGGAAAATGAAGTGGAGGTAGTGCCGGAAAAGCAGGGCCCCATGGCGGAGCTCATGGCTTCCGCCGGCACGCCGCCGGTCATAGACGACGTCGTCGAAGGCCCCGTGGTCGCTATCGGCCGCGCACGCGTATTCATCGACCTCGCGCCGTACGGCACGGGTATCATCTACGGGCGCGAATACCTCTCTGCACGTGAGGCTTTGAAGAACGTAAATATTGGAGACACCGTCACCGCGAAGGTCGTCGGCATGGACAACGCCGAGGGTTACATCGAGCTCAGCTTGCGCGAAGCGCGTCAGGCGGTCATATGGAACGAAGCCGAGCAAGCGATGCAGAAGAAGACGGTCTTCGAGTTGCCCGTCGTCGATGCCAACAAGGGCGGTCTCATCATCAATTGGAACGGCCTCGCGGGATTCTTGCCGGCCTCGCAGCTTACACCCGCGCACTACCCCCGCGTGCCCGACGGCGACAAGGAAAAAATATTCGTCGAGCTCAAGAAAATGGTGGGGACGAAAGTGGAAGTTATGGTCATCACCGCGAGTCCCAAGGAACAGAAACTCATCTTCAGCGAAAAAGGCGCGGGTGTTACCGAGCGCGCATCACTCGTGGAGAAGTACCACACAGGCGACGTGCTCGACGGCATCGTCACGGGTGCAACTGAGTTCGGTGTCTTTGTGAAAATAGAAGAAGGCCTCGAAGGTCTTGTGCACATTTCGGAAATGGACTGGGCGCTCGTCGAGAATCCGAAGACCCGCTACAAAGTCGGCGAGTCGGTCAAGGTGAAGGTCATCGAGATAAAAGACGACAAAGTTTCTCTCTCTATCAAGGCCTTGCTCGACGACCCGTGGAAGACTGCAGGTGCGAAATACAAAAAGGACCAGCGTGTAGAAGCCGTCGTCATAAAATACAACAAACATGGTGCACTCGCCTCTATCGAGGAGGGTGTGGCGGGATTGGTGCACATCTCCGAATTTGCCAACGAGGACGACCTCCGCGCAAAATTGGAGCTCGGCAAGGTCTACCCGTTCACTATCACCTTCTTTGAGCCGAAAGACAGGAGGATGACACTGAAGCCCGCCGCGTAAAGGTAGAAAGATAAAGGGCCCGTTCTCTCAACCGAGTTCGGGTCCTTTTTCGTCGCGGTCTCGCGACCGCAGTGCCAAAGCCGTCGGACTGCTTACCTGGTTCCATGGTTCACCCATAGAAGCCGGTCTTTGGCGGTCCGGATTTCTTTGACCTGCCGGTTCTCACGGGACAGTCCGTTCGCATTGCCGGATTTATCGAGCAGGATGACCCTGTCGAGTTCCCAGCTGATGCCCATCGGAGCGCACCTTTGGCTGCCGTCGACGAAGTGGATAATACATTCCCCTTCGAATCGCCAAGGGTGCTTTAGATTGACGAGATGTCTTGCTTCTTCACGCTGCGTGTTCTCAGCCGTCATGGCGTCCTCCGCGCTCAAAGGGATAGCGAAAGCTACCCGCCGGCTAGCTAATCACGCTCATGAAGTCGCGTCAATTGAAACGATTCATCGCTATTTGCGGGCCGTCGGTGACGACCGATTCGAGCGCGCCCGCCACTTTCTTGAAGACCTTTTTCATTTCGTCCGTTTCCGACGGCTTGAACTTCGAGAGAATGAATTTGACGACATCGTCTTCACCTTGCGGCTTCTTGAGTTTGCCTCCCGGAGTTTCCGGCGAGACCCCCACGCGCACGCGCGTGAATTTTTTGGTCTTCACCGCTTTCATAATGGACTCGACTCCCCTGTGCCCGCCGCTTCCTCTATTGAATGAGAGCTTGAGTCCACCCAATGGAAGGTCTAGGTCGTCATAAATGACGACCATACGCTCGGCAGCTTTCTGACTCTTGACGTACCTAATGACGGCGGAGCCGGATTTGTTCATAAATGTGTCTGGGGCGACGAGTACGACGGCCGTTTTGCCGAGCATACCGCTTGATACATGGGCTTTTGACTTCTTATCCTCCTTCCAATCGCCAAATTGCGCCTGCTTAGAGAAAAATTCAAGCGCCATGCGGCCTGTATTGTGCCGCGTCCCCTGATATTCCTCTCCCGGATTCCCCAAACCGACGATTACCCATGCCATGCGCGAAATCCTAGCATGAATTTCGCGCAAAGTATCAAGTATCAGGTATCAAACAAGAGCCAAGTAAAAAAATAGACGAAAAAAATTCCAATTTGATACCTGTTATTTGATACTTGCTACTTCTTTCGCGATGCAACATCGCGAAAGCTTGGTGTCAACGCCGCTCACACAGTAGAATGTCGCACATGTCCGATCCCGTGGTGCCAGTTGATTCATCACAGGAGACTCAAAAAAATAATCCGCGCAGTTTGCTCATTTATACGGTCGTTGCGCTCGGCCTCGCACTCTTTATCCGCTTTTTCGTGGCCGCACCGTACGTCGTTTCGGGCGCTTCGATGGAACCCAACTTCGAAGATTGGAATTATTTGATCGTTGACCGCGTGTCGTACGTTTTCGGGACCCCCGTTCGCGGGGATGTTATCGTTCTCGACCTTCCGCAGAATGAAAGCCGCGCGCTCATCAAGCGAGTTATCGGCCTCCCCGGTGAGACTGTCGTGCTCTCCGGCCAAAAAGTAACGATCGTCAACACAGCGCACCCGCAAGGCTTCACTCTCGAGGAGCCCTACCTTGATCAGGCGAATCTCACGGGCAGCAACGAGCTCACGATGGAGCTTTCCGGGGACGAATATTTTGTACTCGGCGACAATCGCCGCGTTTCCGCAGATTCACGCATCTGGGGTTCGCTTCCGCGCAAGGACATCGTCGGCCGCGTGTTTATAAGACTCTACCCTCTCGATCACATCAACATCTTCCCCGCCGAAGCACGCTACACGGAATAACATATGATCAGATTGAGAGACACGCAGTACTCCAATACCGCCGCGTTCCTCCAGAATGCGATACGTATCGCCGAGTACTACGGGTTTGCGCCGATTGAAACACTGCCTCGCAACGCCGCGAACTCCGGCTCGGTGGGCAAGCGCGGCGTCTTGCCGCTTTCCAAGGTCGAATCCGCGATAGCATTCGCACGCCGGGATGAGCGCACGCTCCTTTCCGGTGCGCGCAAATGCATGAGCTGTCTCCCGGCACTAGTAAATCTACCGTCCGCATCAGCGACCGGTCCTTTCGCTCCACCCCATAGCGGCACGCTGCTCGCATGGCGGACCCTCACGAGCACGACGGGCATTCCATCCGTGTCTTTTGAGCTTCACGTCGTAGGCTCGACGAGCGCGATGGCCGAAGCGCTTCTCATTGTCGTCGGCAATGCCATCGCGGAAGAGGCTGGCATCAAAGAACGTGCGCTCGCCATCAACAATATCGGTTCGTCCGATTCATCGAACCGTTTCGTTCGCGATGTCGGACTCTACCTGCGCAAGCATATCGAATCCATTTCGCCGACTTTGCGCCCGCGCGCAGCCGTCGACCCATTGGGCACGCTCGTGCAGCTCATCGAGCGCGGCCATCCGGCCACTCCGCGCGCACCGCAAGCGATGGAATATCTGACCGAAGAAGAACGCCGAAAATTCTGGGAGCTCCTCGAGTATTTGGAGGTCTTCGGACTGCCCTATGAATTGAACGCGCACATCCTCGGCAGTCGTGATTGTTGGTCGCACTCGCTCTTCGAGATATCCACGACCGACTCCGAGACCGGAGCACGTATCCCCGTCTCATTTGGCGGGCGCTACGACCCGCTTGCGAGCCGATTCGCTCGCACACCATCGTCCGCAACGATGATATCTATCACCTGCGAGATCCGCGGAAAGACGCGCGTGAAGAGGGAGGTAAAGACGCCGCAAGGAGAGGCACAACCCGCCATTTACTTCGCACATCTCGGAAGCGAAGCTCGCCGACGCGTGCTGGGAGTACTTGAAAATCTTCGCCGCGCCTCTATCCCCGTGCATCAAGGCATATGGTACGAGCGCGTCGCCGAGCAGATGGCCGCGGCCCGCACGCTCGCCGTGCCGTACATCCTTATCATGGGTCACAAAGAGGCGGTGGAGGGCACGATACTCGTGCGCGAGGTCGCGACTAATTCCCAGGACGCGGTTCCCCTCCCCGAACTTCCCAATTACCTCAAGCGCCGCCGCATCGGCGCGTGGAAGCAGGAAGCGCACGCGTAAATGATCAATGAAAAAGTTCAAAGGTCTCATCTTTGACTTCAACGGTGTTCTTCTCCTGGACCAACATCTCCACGATGAGATATGGAAAAAAGTCGCGCTGGAGATTAGGGACAGAGAAATAACGGATGACGAGGTGAAGAAAATATTTCACGGGAGAACGAATAGGTCAGTGCTTGAATACCTTCTCGGAAGACCTGTTGAGAATGAAGAACTGCAAGAACGGGCCGCTAAAAAAGAATTGTTGTATCAGGACCTAGCCAAAACGATGGGCTCGGAATACCGACTCTCTCCGGGGGCAGCCACACTCCTCAATTATCTACATGAACACAATGTTGCGTATACCATCGCCACGTCATCGCCTGCAATGAACATCCCGTTCTTTAATACGATGCTCGGACTCGACCAATGGTTCGACATGGGCAAAATAGCCTTCGACGATGGGACACTGCGAGGCAAGCCCGCGCCGGATTTATATCTCCGAGCCGCCCAACTACTTTCCTTGGAACCGAGAGACTGTGTGGTCATCGAAGATGCAAGTTCAGGTATTGCCGCCGCGCATGCTGCCGGTATCGGTCATATAATCGCAATAGGCCCGAGAGACTCTCACGAGACCTTACGGAAGATGGAAGGCGTGAGCGAGGTCATCGAACAGCTCACTGAAGTCGACACATCGCGACTCTTCTAGTTGCTTCCGGTGCGGCTGCGTGGTAGACTCTCGCCCACATGAGCATAAACGCAGAAGTATCCAAAAGCGGCAACGAGAGCACGCTTTCTACCATTCGCAAATTCTCCCGCCGCGTGCAGGGCACGGGCTTGGTGCGCACCGTTCGCGGAGGCCGCTACTATGTGCGCACCGCATCGAAAATCGTGAAGAAAAAGCGCGCGCTCAAGCTCATCAAGCGCCGCGCCGACTACAAACAGCTCATCAAGGAGGGCAAGGTCATCGAGGCGGTGCCCCGCCACGGCCAGCACGGCAGACCCTCGTCTAGCCGCCCAGGCCAATCTGAACAATCATCTGCTCCGAAGCCCGCAGAGGCTACTCCTGTCGCCCGCTAGCGCTTAATGTTGGATATACGAACTACACTTCGCTCCGCACCTTTTTTAAAAGGAGCGGAGCGAATTCCGTTTGAGAAGCTCGCCCGTGCGATACTAGGCAAAAAATACGAGCTCTCGCTTGTCATTTGCGGCGACGAGCTCGCGCGCCGGATGAACTGGGAATACCGCAAGAAGAATTATCGTCCCAACGTCCTCTCCTTCCCTCTTTCAAAGCATGAGGGAGAGATTTTTTTGAACGTCCGCACGGCGGCGCGCGAAGGGCGCCGCTTCAAGGTCTCCCTTCGCGACCGTCTGGCATTCCTATTTGTCCACGGGTGCTTCCACTTAAAGGGGTCGCGACATGGGCGTATAATGGAGGCACAGGAGCAGCGCATTCTGCGTGCCTTTCATTTTTCATGCAACGGCCAGTATATACAGGGATAGATATCGGCACCTATCACGTCAAGGTCGTTATCGCAGCGCCCACTGAGAACCCCGAACTCCCGCTCACTATCCTAGGCACCGGCACGTCCACGTCGCGCGGCCTGCGGCACGGCTATATCATTGATACGAAAGAGGCGACAAGGAGCATCCGGGAGGCTCTCGCGCGCGCTCTTGGCGCAGCGAAGGTAAAGATCCGCAGCGCACGGGTGGCCCTCGGAGGCATCGGCCTCGATGAGATACGTTCCACCGGCGAGGTGGCTCTCACCGTTTCAGGCGGCATCGTTACAGAGCGCGAGATAGAGCGTGCGCTCCGGGAGAGCGAGAAGAAAGCTTCCGCCAAGCTAACGAATCGCACCGTCATCCACGCCATCCCGCTTGAGTACCGGGTGGACGGTACCAAGGTCTTCGGCAGGCCGCTCGGGCTCCAAGGCACGCGCCTCACCGTCGACACGCTCCTTATAACGATGCTTTCACAACATCAAGAGGACCTCATCGAGGCGGTCGAGGCCGCCGGCATTGAGGTTGACGGCGTCATGGCTTCTCCGCTTGCCGCAAGCCTTGTGACACTCACGAAGGCGCAGAA
>CAZQGK010000043.1:0-6401 GCA_964592945.1 uncultured Candidatus Saccharibacteria bacterium | reverse complement strand
CGGAGTGAAGTAGGGAACGGACCCGAAGTTTATGACACGCCGGCTACCTCATCGGATGTCGGGTAGAAGCGTGGTCGCTTAGGCTAACGCGTAAGCGAACTGGAGGTCTTTCATCTGAATCGGTGAAAGGACTCCACGTGCTGTTTTATTTGCACTTAGAATTTGAGGCAGTTTGAAAAGCTACCACAGCTTTGTTGTGCACGAACATATCCTTATTTCCCTGTCGAAACTGATCATCCCCCAACACCGCTTTGCTGTTTCCCGCGCAAAGCGGCTTCGGGGAGCGACCAACAGGCTATTTTTTCAAAGTACGTTCTATCTTTCGTTTCTCTTCGCGCGCCCGGATAGTATGACGTTTGTCAGCCTTTTTCTTACCGCGGGCTATTGCGATAGCGAGCTTCAATTTTCGCCCTTTATTATACACCTTAAGTGGCACTACTGTCAACCCTTTTTCACCCTCCGCCGAGGCTACATGGGCTATTTGCTTGCGCGAAAGGAGGAGCCGGCGGGTCCGTTCGGGGTCGTAGGATTTTGGGGCATTTGCAGGCTGCCATGCGGGGATAGAAGCGCCTACCAAGTATGCCTCGCCGCCGCGTGCGACCACCCGCGCGCCTTTGAGCGAGCCATGTCCCGCGCGGAGTGACTTCACTTCATATCCGAGCAATTCCAGACCCGCCTCGATAGTCTCGAGTATTTCATAGTCAAACCCGACTCGTTTGTTCTCAACGACGGTCATACGAGCTTAGTATCGCACGAAGTATTGTACTCGTCAGCGTATCTCGAATATCGCGCAGTGCGGGTCTATTTTTATTTTTTTGCCGTCCACCCGCAACGATACCCACTGATGAATGAAAAATATAAAGAAGAATTTTCTTTCGATCACCACGTCAGATTCTCTGAAGTGGCCGGTATTTACCAGAATGGATTTCAGTAGCCTGTTTTGAGTATGACACCAAAGAAATTGCTTCTTGTTCAGTAGTTCTCTTGTGGAAAAATCTCCGAATTGAAAGATGGTCAACAAACTCCGTATCTTGAATGCGTCGGTGTACCCGGTATATGTCCGCTGCATGTACGCATATGCATTTTCGGCGGTTTGGATAGGATTCTCGCCCCGTAGCTTCGACGACAGTTCCACCAGTTCCGGATACCGCTCGACTTTAGACTTCCGGAAATAGTTCGGATACAAAAAATAGGGCCAAAGCTTACAGAAGAAGGCGTATGCGGCAAAGAGATAAAGAATCACTGCTACGAATTCCATATACGATGCAAACACTATACACCGGTGGCTTCTTCTTTCATTCGTCGTTTCGCTATGTATAATGCACAGCCATGGCTAGTCCTCAAAAACAAACACCTAAGCCTCGCGGGGGAGGTGGGGCGCCGAAGCCTGCGGAAGGGCCATCCCTTTGGGTCCAGCTAGCGGCAGCTTTTGCCGTCTTTCTCGTGCTGTCCGTCGGATACTCATATGTGCGCCAGTACATCTCCGCAGAGGATGAGACCGTACCACTTTCGCAGATAGCGACCGACATCACGGCGGGCACCATCACGTCGATTGACGTTGCCGGCGACAAAATAACGGCGACATACGCCGATAAGACGACCAAGACCTCGCGCAAAGAGACGGAGAGCTCGCTCACACAAACGCTTTCCGACTACGGCATCGCACCGGAAAAGATGGCGGCGGTGAAGATAGAGATTAAAGACGAGGGCGGAGTACGATTCTGGGCACTCACACTTTTGCCGATACTGGTTCCCATCATATTTCTCTTCGGTGTCATCTGGTACCTCTCGCGACAACTTCGTGGCGGCGCAGGCGGGATGCAGGCGTTCTCGTTCGGCAAGTCGATGGCCCGCCTCGTGAATCCCGAAGACGAAGTGCAGAAGGTGACGTTCAAGGATGTCGCGGGCGCAAAGGAGGCGAAGAGTGAGTTGCTTGAAATAGTGGATTTCCTCAAAAATCCGAAAAAGTTCATACAGATAGGCGCGCGCATTCCCAAGGGCGTACTTCTCATGGGCGCACCGGGCACGGGGAAAACACTTCTCGCGCGAGCGGTTGCGGGCGAAGCGGGTGTGCCGTTTTTCTCCATCTCCGGCTCGGAATTCGTCGAAATGTTCGTCGGTGTCGGCGCATCGCGCGTGCGTGACCTTTTCCTCACGGCCAAGAAAGCGGCACCCGCGATAGTATTCATCGACGAGATAGATGCGGTGGGCCGCGTGCGCGGCACGGGAGTAGGCGGCGGCAACGATGAGCGCGAGCAGACGCTCAATCAGATACTCGTCGAGATGGACGGATTTGAACCCAATGAGAAGGTCATCGTGATGGCCGCATCCAACAGGCCCGATGTGCTCGACCCCGCACTTTTGCGTCCGGGACGATTCGACCGGCGCGTCATGATAGATCTGCCCGACAGGAAAGACCGCGAGGAGATTTTGCGTGTGCACGCTCGCTCAAAGCCGCTCGGCGCAGATGTGAAGCTCGTCGTCATTGCTGAGCGTACTCCGGGATTTAGCGGCGCAGACCTTGCGAGCCTCATGAACGAAGGCGCCATTTTGGCAGCACGCGAAGATAGAAAGGAGATAACACAGTACGACCTCATCCGCTCGATAGAGAAAGTGATGCTCGGGCCCGAACGCCGCTCGCACGTACTCAACAAGAAGGAAAAAGAGATAACCGCGTATCACGAAGCAGGGCACGCACTCGTTGCCTCGGTGCTTCCGTATGCGGACCCGGTACACAAGATTTCCATCATCTCGCGCGGTCGCGCGGCGGGCTACACGCTCAAGCTCCCGCTCGAAGACCGCCGCATGCAGTCGCGCAAGGAATTTTTGGACGACATCGCGGTCTCTCTCGGCGGCTTCGTCGCGGAGAAAATGATATTCAACGACGTGACGACGGGTGCCTCGAACGATTTGCAAGTCCTCTCCGCACTCGCGCGCAATATGGTCGCCCGCTACGGCATGCCCGACAAAATGGGCCCAATCGCTTTTGCTGCGTCGGCACAGCGTGCGATATTCGGCGAGGGTGTGGAGAATGACCAATCGTCACAGGAAGTCGCGGCCGAGATAGATGCGGAAGTGAAAAAGATAATTCTGGGCGCACACAAGAAAGCGGAAAGTGTCCTCACGAAAAATCGAAAGGCATTGGATGCGATAGCGCAAAGATTGGTGGAAGTGGAGACCATCGAGCGTGCCGAGTTTGAAGATATTTTGATAGCGCACGGCATCACACCCAAAAAGAAAGAGGATATTGAGCACGCTCCGCTCGCCTGATAGCAAGCACCCGCGAACGGATGCCGCTCGCGGGAAGTATAGAGGCTCATAGTCGCGTCCCGGTATAGTCCTCCGGAATGGCGGGAAGCGAGGCTTCCACGATGTAGTAGAAGCCGATGATGGCTGCGATGATGACCAGCGTCAACACCAATAGGACTACCAGCTTATGCGATATCGGGACGTTTTTTGCCCGCGCATGACTTTCGTCGTGTGCATCGAGCAACGCTTTTGTTGTGGCCATGAACACCCCCTTGGCTGGACCGGCCATACTGTAGCCGTACGACGATGATGCGTCAACTCCTCACTTGCCAGTGAATGGTCTCGTTGCCGAGGCCGTGCGGCACAGGGCAATCGAATACGCTCCGCGGACATAAAGCAGGACCCTCGGCTTTTTTGGCCGAGGGTTTGGCAACGGGTGGAATGCAGAACTCCACGCCGTATACCTTTGGGTCGCTCTTACTGCGACAGTTTAGGGACATCAAGTGATCGACGCCCCATGCAATAACAGCGAAAGTAAGTGAAGTCAGCGTGAGGCCGACGATTGCACCACGTAGCAGCTGTTTCCGGTTGCGGACGATATTTCGCTTCCAGATGAAGCGAAGTCCGCGCGCCAAACGGCTTCCAAGAGCATTGTTTGACATGCCACACCTCTTTGCGGACGATATCCACGACGTCCGCTGGCGCGACTCTAACGCGCCGTTATGTTTCGGTCAACGCGCAATTTGCCATCGTATCGTTTCGTTGCCGAGGCCGTGCACCGTATTGCAGATGGGCCAGACTTTGACGCCTTCTTCGGTCACGACCGGCTCGGTAGTTTGCCAATCTTTTTTCACGAGCGTAATCGTTTCCGCGCTCGGCTCGACGCCATAAAATCGCGGGCCGTTCACTGAGAGGAAATTCTCCAGCTTATCGAGGCAGCCGAGCTCGTCAAATATTTGCGCATATATCTCGACGGCGACAGGGGAGGTGAAGGTGCCGAAGGCGCAGCAGGAAGAGAATTTTTTTCCTTCGGGATGCGGCGCCGAATCGGTGCCTGCGGAGATGAAAGGAAGGCCCTTCTTTACGATATCGCGAACGCGCTCCCTATCAGCAGTCGTTTTGACGAGCGGCTTCATATGAATGAGCGGGCGATAGCCGCCGGAGAATGCTTGCCGTCTGTCGTACAAAAGATGCGTCGGCGTTATCGTCGCGACGAGTTGCCCCTCCTCGCCGTTTTTCTCCATAAAGTCGACGGCGGCAGCGCTCGACATATGCTCGAGAGACACTTTTAATCGCGGATAGGCTTCAAGCAGGCGCGGCAAGACGTCGGTAACGAAAAGCCGCTCGCCGTCGTACGGGTCTTCCTCCTCGCCGGATTCATTGAGGTGTACCTCGCCGTGAAGTAAGAGCGGCATGCCGACCTCTTCCATTTTTTTCAGCACCTCTTTTGCTTCCAGTATCGAACGATAGCCCCACTGAGAGTTGGTCGTCGCGCCATACGGGTACGACTTCACCGCATGGACCTTGCAGACGTCGCCGCTTACGCCCTTCTCAATGTCCGCAGGTGCCAACTTCTTCGTCAGATAGAACGTCATGAGAGGCGTAAAATTGCTTCCCGGCACGGCCGAGAGGATTTCTTTTTTGTACTCCGCCGCCATTTCCACTGTATCTATCGGCGGCTCGGTATTTGGCATCACGATGGCGCCCGCGAATTTCTCCGCGGTAATGGGCGCGACCGCGCGCAACATCGCTCCGCGCCGTAGGTGCACATGCGAATCAAACGGTTTCTTGACGGTGATTGTGTCTACCATGCCGAAAGTATACACTGTCGGACATGGCAAAAAAGGATGTTGCAAAACAGGCTCTCGCACTCCACAAAAAGCTTGGCGGCAAGATACGGATTATGCCCGCGGCGCCCGTGCGCAATCGCGCGGACCTCTCCCTCGTCTATACACCCGGCGTCGCGGCCGTCTCCTCGTACGTTGCAAAAAACAAGAAAGAGGCCCGCGAGTACACGATAAAGGGCCGCATGGTCGCAGTGATTTCCGACGGCTCGGCGGTACTCGGACTTGGCAATATCGGTGCCTTAGGCGCACTGCCGGTCATGGAAGGGAAGTGTGCGCTTTTCAAGACCTTCGCGGGGGTGGACGCATTTCCGATCGTTCTCGACACACAAGACACGGAAAAAATAATCGAAACAGTTCTCGCAATTGCCCCCGCGTTCGGCGGCATCAATCTGGAGGACATCGGCGCGCCCAAGTGTTTTGAAATAGAGAAGCGCATCTCCGACGCGCTCGACATCCCCGTCATGCACGACGACCAGCACGGTACCGCTATCGTCGTGCTCGCCGGGATGATAAATGCGCTCAAAGTGGTCGGAAAGAAAATATCCACCGCGCGATTCGTAATACTCGGTGCGGGAGCCGCAGGCACAGCGACCGCAAAGTTATTGCATGTCGCGGGCGCGAGAAATATCATCGTGCTCGACAGCAAGGGCATCGTTGACCGCAATCGCCCCGAGCCGCACAAGCGCGAGCTTGCGACATTCAATACAAAAGGCATCAAGGGTGGATTGCAAGATGCACTGAAGAATGCTGACGTGCTGCTCGGCGTGTCCGGTCCCAATCTCGTGAAGGCTGAAGACATCCGGCTCATGGCAAAGAAGGCGATAGTCTTCGCAATGGCGAACCCCACTCCCGAAATAATGCCCGATGAGGCGAAGCGGGGAGGAGCCATGGTGGTAGGGACAGGCCGCTCGGATTTCCCGAACCAGATAAATAATTCACTCGCATTTCCCGGCGTCTTCCGCGGCGCGCTCGATCACCGCGTGACCAAGATTACCGACGAGATGAAGGTCAAGGCGGCAAAAGCGATAGCCGCGCTTGTGAAAAAGCCGACGGCCGACAAAGTCATTCCCGACATGTTCGACAAACGCGCTCCCATCGCGGTCGCAAAAGCAATTCGTTAGTCCGCCCGCTTGGACTCGAACCAAGAACCCCCAAGGTATAAGCTTGGTGCTCTAACCATTGAGCTACGGGCGGACTCTGAAATTTTCAATTCATATAATTACTGCATTCGGACGCCATGTAAACTAAGAAGTTTCCGCGGCGCTCCTCATTTGTAATTATAAGCGGGATGCTCCACCATTGAGC